>JAUUYD010000019.1 GCA_030590585.1 Spirochaeta sp. | reverse complement strand
GAAGAGGATACGATGAAAGAATCAAACATGTCCAAAGCCGATTTCCTGATGTCCATCCTGTTGATCGTTTTTGGAATCACCATTCTTTTTGTCTCAATCGGAATGCCGCGTTTTGAAGAACAGGATGCCAATCCATATTCGGTTCCCGGTGTTGTACCTGGTTTCCTCGGCGGCATCATTGCCTTTATGGGAATTGTTCTGCTGATACGTTCCTTGATTCGAAAAGGATACAAGCTCGGCATAACCGGCCGAACCATTAAGGAATGGGTAAAGGACGACTCTACCCTGCGGCTCTTGATAACTCTGGGTTTGAGCCTGATTTACGCCCTTGTATTTATCGGTTGGCTGCCGTATGCGTTGGGTACAGTTCTGTTTATTTTTGCATTTATTGTGGTATTCGAGCACGAAAAAGGCGTCCCCCTAAGAGAAGAGAAACGTATGCTTTACAAAGCAACGCTCACTTCTGTTATCAGCGGTGTCTCCATATGGGTTGTGTTCCGTTATCTATTTCTCGTCAGTCTGCCTTAGGAGGGCTTTTTCATGCTGGAAGGATTGCAAATGTTCGGACAATCTTTTCTTGGATTCATGCAATTCAAGATACTGATTTATGTGCTCCTGGCCACGGAACTCGGCATTATTGTGGGGATGCTTCCCGGTTTGACAGCTACAATGGGTGTTGCCCTGCTAACCACACTTACCTTTCAGATGCCGGCCTCGGAAGCCATACTCATCCTGATTTGTATGTATGTTGGAGCCATATACGGCGGAAGCCGAAGTGCAATTCTACTAAACATCCCCGGAACTCCGGCCAATGCAGCCACCGCGGTTGATGGTTATCCTCTGGCTAAACAGGGCCGTGCCGGCCGGGCCATTGGTATTGCCACCACGGGATCGTTTATCGGTACTTTTATCGGGATGATTATTCTGGCTCTTTTCACGCCCCTCATCGGTAAGTTTGCTCTGGAGTTCAAATCTTATGAGTTCTTCTGGCTGGCCATCTTCGGCATTGTTATCAGTGGTAATCTGACAGCTCCCAAAGACCCTCTCAAAGGGTGGATAGCCGGGTTCCTGGGTCTGTTTATCGCCATGATTGGAATGGAAAGTTCTTTTGCCTTCATCCGTTTCGCCAAACCCGGTACGGGGCTTTCCGGCGGAATTGCCTTGCTTCCCGCCATGGTGGGTGCCTTTGGATTTGCCGAGATTATCACGGTAATGAAGCGGTCGGCCTATGAAGTTGTTGATACCAAAATTGAACGGGTCATTCCCAAGTTTGTTGAAATCTGGTGTAACAAATGGACCATCATCCGTTCAGGTATTGTCGGCACATTTATCGGCGCCATACCCGGTGTTGGTGAAGATATCGCTGCCTGGGTGTCCTACGACATGGCCAAGAGGTCCAGTAAACACCCTGAGGAATTCGGTAAGGGCTCAATCGAGGGCCTGATAGCCGCGGAGGCCGGGAACAATGCCTGTGTTGCCGGGGCCATGATTCCCGTTCTCACCCTGGCCATCCCCGGTTCAGCTCCGGCAGCGGTACTCCTGGCGGCGATGTTTATCCATGGTGTCCGCCCGGGACCCCTCATTATGATAGAATTCCCTTCATTCGTTTACGAAATTGTTGTCATGGTTCTTCTCGCATCTGCCGCCATGCTGGTTCTGGGTCTTTCCATGGTGAAGTGGCTGGTAAAAGTATTAGCTGTACCTCGGGAAAAACTCATGCCCATCATTTTTGTTCTTTGTGTTGTTGGAGCCTTCGCCATTCAGAGCAGGACTTTCGACATCGGTGTTATGGTGTTTTTTGGAATCGTCGGTTACTTCCTCAGAGAAATGGACTATCCCATGGCTCCCCTCATCCTGGGTATCATTCTCGGGGATATACTGGACAAGAATCTCAGGCGCAGTCTTATTCTTTCCGACGGCCACCTGGCGCCGTTCTTCAACCAGCCCATAGGCCTGGTGCTTTTTCTCATCACACTCCTGGTTATCCTGAGTAAGATGAAGTGGTTTCAAAACCTTATGACGATGTTGAAAAACATGATTGCTGCACCGTTTAAGCGGAAGAAAGGAGCCTGATTCTTATGGTGGAAACAGGTTTTGGTGTTGTTGGTGTCGGGATGATTGCATCGTTCCATGCCAAGGCATTGGCGGAGATTCCCGGTGCCCGGCTGGCGGCATGTTTCGATCTGTCCCCGGAACGTTCGGAGGCATTTTCCGAGGAGTTCGCTTGTAATTCCATGGAGTCTCTGGATGACCTCCTGGCGGACAAGTCGGTTGATGCCGTTATCATCTGCACTCCCTCGGGTCTGCATCTGGAACCGGCCCTGGCTGCCGCCGCTGCGGGTAAACATCTAGTCATCGAAAAACCTCTGGAAATTACAACAGAACGATGCGATCGGATTATCACCGCGGCCCGGGACAATAAAGTCCGTCTTACAGGGATTTTCCCCAGCCGCTTTTCAGATGGTGCTCTTCAGATAAAAAGCGCTATTGATAAGGGCCGATTCGGTCGGCTTACCATTCTGGATGCTGCTGTGAAATGGCACCGCAGTGACGAGTATTACGCCCAGGCCGGATGGCGGGGCACCTGGGCAATGGACGGCGGCGGAGCCCTCATGAACCAGGCTATCCATGCCGTGGATCTGCTCCAGTGGTTTTCCGGAGGAATTTTTGAAGTCAGCGCCTATACCGCTACTCTGGGTCATAAGGATCTGGAGGTTGAGGATGTTATCACAGCAACGGTTCTCCATGAATCCGGAGCATTGGGAACAATCACCGCCGCCACAGCCTCCTGGCCCGGGTGGGCCAAGAGAATAGAAATCAGCGGCACTGAGGGCAGCGTTGTTCTGGAGGACAACCGGGTAACCCGATGGGAATTTCAGAAACCCCATCCTGAAGATGATTCGATACTCAAGAGTATTGAGACCGGGGAAACCGGCAGCGGCGGGGCCGGGGATCCAAGCGCAATCGGCTTTGAAGGGCACCGCAGGCAGCTTGCCGATTTTGTTCAAGCCCTGAGCGAAGACCGGGAGCCGTTTATAAACGGTATTGAAGCCCGGAAATCAGTTGCGGTGATTACGGCGATTTACCGGAGTGCTGAATCGGGATTAAGAACTAAACCCTGATTTTTCGGGTAATTCTGAAGTTATCCCTTCCAAATTTTCTGAAAAATGAGAAAAGCCACTCCCTGAGCTGTTGCTGTGTTCTCGTTCTGACCAAAAACTACCGGTACCTGGTCCAGCCAGGGCAAATGATATCTTTTAATTGTCTGCTGAACGAGATTGAGGAATTGTGTGCCGAGATTGCATATCGGGCCTGAAAGAACGATGCGGGCCGGATCAAGCACCTGAGCAAAGTTGGCGGCGGCGAGTCCCAGTTTGTGAGCCAGTTCCGCAACGACGAGGTAGGCTACCTTATCGCCCGATTCATAGTATTCACCAAGTAATCGATAAACCTCAGATCCATCGCTCAATGCGGGGTTGGTTAGAATCCCGGAAGGTACTTCATTTTTTCGGAGCCGTTCGAGTTCCTTCATCACGGCTCGCCGGGAGACAAAAGATTCCAGACATCCGCGATTACCGCAGTTGCAGCTGGTACCGCTGTTTTCGTCAACGATAACATGTCCGGCTTCTCCGGCGGCATAATTATGCCCATGATGGAGCTTACCGGCGATCATTATTCCCATGCCGGCACCATTACCCACATGAAGAAGGATAAAATCATCTACACCCTGAGCCGATCCGCGAAGGTTTTCACCAATAGTCAATGCGTTGGCCACATTCTCTGTAATGATGTTTTCTGAGAACGATTTAAACTGATCGAAGTTGACGTTTTCCCAGCCGTTAATTCGTGTGTTATGAAGGGCCTTCCGGGATTGAGCGTCCACCTGTCCCGGCATGCTGAACCCGATGCCCAGCAGTCTGTTTGCTTTGTGTTCTGAGAGTAATAAATGGAGTTCTTTTTCTATTATGCTCAGGATTCTGTCTCTTTTATTCTGAGTGATCGGTACACGCCTGGTACTGGAGATTGACAGATCAAAATTAGTTATATGGATGATAAGGCCGTCATAATCAATCTCAACTACAATGGCAAATCCATATTCAGGGTTCAGGCAATAAGATCTCTTTTTTCGCTGGCCGATCTGGATTCGACTGTTGAAATGGCGGGCATCGATTTTATTAATGGCCCCGAGTTTGAGTAATCTCACTGCGGCAGAGCTTACGGTACTCGGTGAAATATGCATTGCATTTGCCAACTCCTGATTGGATAGAGGACCGTGTTTGAATAATAGAGACAGGAGTTTTCCATCGCGGTTTTCCATAAATCACCAACCTGAATTTAGAATATATAAATATTCACATTTAGTCCAGTTATTTTCTATAACAGAAAATAAAAAGATATATATGTGAAATAACTCTCATGTAATTTCTGTATATGAAGATAAAAATTGACAGCTGGTTGATGTCATGTTAGGATCCATTACAAATAAAAATCTAAAGAAGAGGAGATACCTGATGAAGAGGATGCTGATTTGTCTTACGGTTCTGCTATTGGTGGCTTTCCCGGCCTTTACTGGTGGGGCTAATGACGGAGAGAGTGAGGCCGCTGTAGAAATGGAGCCATACCCCTCGCAGCCTATACAGATCATTGTTCCATGGGGAGCTGGAGGACGGACGGATATCAACGCGAGGATGTTCGCCAGTGTCGCGCCCAAGTACCTGGGACAACCGGTTATGGTTATCAATATGGCCGGCGGCGGCAGTGTGATCGGCGGTGATTTCGTGGCGAATGCGGAACCGGACGGCTATACCCTGCTTGCAATTACTCCCGGAACAAACGTGTTTCCAGTTGTTTTCGGATCGGCTCCATACGATACCTTCGATTTCGAACCGATCGGTCAGATCGGCAGCAGCACGATGGCCATTGCGTCTAATCCCGATAGCCCATGGGATGATGTCGAGGGTCTCATTGCCTATGCGAAGGCGAATCCCGGAAAAGTCACTTATGGATGTGTCGCCTTAAAAGCTCCTCAACTGGGATTCCTGAGATGGGCCGATGCGGCGGGTCTTGAATTTAAACATGTTCCTGTCGGGAACGATGCTGAAGCTGTTGCATCCACACTTGGCGGGCATGTGGATATAGCCATGACATCCAGTGTTGCGACAATTGTCTCCCATGTGAATTCGGGCAGTCTTGTAGCCCTTATGGTATTTGCCGAAGAAAGAGACGGGAATCTTCCCGATACTCCGACTGCAGTCGAATCGGGATACGATGTAGTTGCCAGTCCTTTCACCGGAATTGCGGCTCCCAAGGGACTTTCCGATGATGTACTAGCAACATTACGTGATGCTTTTGACAAAGTTATTGTTGATGAAGACTTTCTGAAAGTTATGAAACGAATCGGTGAAAGCATCAGTCCGAAATCCGCTGAGGAGTTCAGAGCTGTCTGGCAGAATGATATAGACGGCTATACGGCTATCGTGGAGAAAATGGGCCTTAAATAGTGTATAGACCCACGCAGCGAAGCGTCGCAGAAGGGGGAGCCGTCGCTTTGATCGGCTCCTCTGTTCTGTTCCTGGTTTCCTCTCAGGTGAGGTTAATGCCGGGAATGCAGACTGAGATGTCACCGAGATTCATTCCGGCCTTTGTCGGGGTGGGTCTCATCATTCTGGGCCTTGCTCTTGTCCTGCAATCCGCGTTGGGCGGACCAAAGTCCAGCCGTATCGATTTGGATAAAACCACATCCATACGTATTCTGATTACGGTCCTGCTGATGCTTGCATACACAACACTGTTCCCGATATTGGGGTTCGTGGTGACGAGTGCGGTGTTCGTCGGTTTTTTTACAATCTTCTTCGGTGCACGCAGCTGGTGGAAGATTGCGATTGTCATTGTGATGATCCCTGTCGCTGTCTGGCTTTTTTTCGAGAAAATATTCCGTATACCCCTGCCTCATGGCTTCCTATACTGACAGCCCCCGGCACAATCCTGAATAAACGAGGCTCAAAGCAACATGTTGGAATTTATCTGGCCGTCAATTGAATTATTTTTTACAATACAAAATCTCCTGGTTGTTGTTATCGGACTTTTTATCGGGATAACAATCGGTGCGATACCCGGGTTGAATGTACCGATGACGATAGCTCTGTTACTGCCGATTACCTTCTACATGCAGCCGGTAGCCGGGCTTACTCTTCTGATGGGAGTCTATAAAGGCGGAACCTACGGAGGTTCCATCTCAGCGGTTCTGATAAATACCCCGGGCGCACCCGCCGCTGCCGTGACCTGTCTTGACGGATACCCACTAGCACAGCAGGGTAAAGCCGGGAAGGCATTAAAGGCATCAATCTACGGTTCTGTAATCGGAGAATTCATCAGTGACATCGTTCTGATTACCCTCGCAGCACAGATTGCGCGGATTGCCTTGAAATTCGGACCTCATGAAAAATTTGCGCTTGTGATTTTCGCTTTGACAACAATCGCCATGGTTTCCAGTAATTTCAAGATTAAAGGTCTGATTGCGATATTCTTCGGCATTTTTTTTAGGATGATCGGAGCCGATCCCATCTTCGGATCGGCACGTTTCACATTCGGAATTTTCAAACTGATAGGCGGTATACCCTTTCTCCCGCATCTGATCGGATTGTTCGCAATATCGGAGTTTCTCATCCAGATTGAAAAGCGTATCAAAAAGGGGGAAATGGATGTCGTTGTTCCTCCGCCGAAGAATCCAGATGACGACCGGGTAACCTGGCAGGAATTTCGATCGAATTTCAAGACTATTATCAGATCCACCTTGATAGGGATAGGAATTGGGGCATTGCCGGGAAGCGGTTCGTCCATTTCAGCCTTTGTTTCCTATGGTGCCGCCAAGAGTGCTTCCAAAAATCCCGAAGAGTTCGGCAAAGGTTCTCTCACCGGTGTATTCGCGGCTGAGACGGGAAACAACGCGGTTACAGGAGGCGCTCTTATTCCCTTGCTCACACTTGGGATTCCAGGCGACCCGATTACCGCCATCATGCTGGGAGCTTTCCTTGTGCACGGACTGGTACCCGGACCTGAGCTTTTCGAGAAGTCCGCCACAATTGTCTATGCTGTTTTTATCGGACTCATTGTGGCGAATATATTTCATTTCTTCATCGCTCGACTGGGCGTTAAGCTTTTTACCCGTCTTCTGTCGATGAGCAAGGCCTACCTTTTTCCCATTGTACTGGTAATCTGCATGGCTGGGGCCTATACAACCAACAGTAATCTTTTTGATGTCTACATCATGATTCTTTTCGGTGTTATCGGTTACATCATGAAGAAGCTGAGTTTTCCGATACCGCCCCTCATGATGGGATTCATACTGGGGCCGCTAATGGAAACCAGCCTCGTTCAATTGATGATACTGGGAGACGGTTCCATCCTTCCACTGTTCACACGTCCGATATCCCTGTTGTTTGTACTGCTGACCCTGTTCTTCATTGTATGGTCTACCGTATTTCAGAAACGAAGAAAGGTTGGTAAATGAAACAGATTTACTGGGGGGATATCCATAATCACAATGAAATCGGTTATGCCGAAGGATCCCTGGATCGCTCTTTCCGAATAGCCGAAAACAGTCTTGATTTCTACGCGTTTACGCCTCACGGATGGTGGACCGATGTACCCAGGGACGACGAAGTGATACGCCGACATCACGAAAAAGGTTTCGCGAAGGTGAAAGCCCGGTGGGAAGAGGTGCGTCGATTTGTTGAAGAGCAGAACAGCACCGGGCGCTTCGTTGTTTTTGCGGGATGGGAATGGCATTCACTGAAGTGGGGAGATTATTGTATCTATTTTCCAGGCGATCAGGCGGAGCTCAGTGAGGCCTCCTCCCTCGATAAACTGAAAGAACTGGCCCGCAGCAGGGGGGCGATCCTGATTCCCCATCATCCAGGATATCGTCTTGGCTGGCGCGGTCTGGACTGGAAATCTCTTGATCCCCTTCTGTCCCCTGTAGTGGAGATATTTTCCGAACACGGGAACTCACTTGAACCAAGTTCACCATGGGGTATGTACAATCATTCCATGGGGGGAATCGATCAATCCCAATCGGGTCTTGCACAGCTTCGTAAAGGCCTGCGTTTCGGATTTCTGGCTTCGAGTGATAATCATTTCGGTTATCCCGGAGCCTATAATCAGGGACTTACGGCTGTACTTAGCGATGAGCTTTCCCGTTCCGGAATAATGGCGGCTTTGCGAGCCAGGCATACCTATGCCGTTACCGGCGACAGGATAGAAGTTGATTTCCGGGTCAATGACGGAATTCCGGGAGATGTTGTGAGTTGTGCCGAAGGGGTGTCGCTCAGTGCCGAAATATCCGGCCGGGACCGTATCCGTTCAGCTGAGCTGCTTAAAAACGGCCGGCACTGGAAACGATTCGGTCCTGAATCGTGGACCGGTGATTCGGATATCGATGAGCATCTGGTCCGTATCGAATGGGGCTGGGACCTGCTTTCATCCGAACTTGTCACCACCTGGGACATTCGCGTTCATGCGGAACGATCGGCAATTACCGACATCGTTCCGGCTTTTTGTGGCGGTGTCGGTTCTGTTTCCGAAGTGAATCTTCTTCATAGTGAAGAAGAAGATGTTTTCCGCATATCTTCATACACTTCGAGGAAGAACATATTACCGGTGAGTTCCCTCAGCTTTGACTGGAAAGGCCCGGATTCTTCCACTCTTACAATCGATGTCACCGGAAGAAACGGAGACTCCCCGTTCTCACGCAGTCTCAGGGTCGGCAAGGGTGAGCTTCGCGAACAGGACAGTTACCTTTCTGCGTTTGATTTATTTTCTTCACCGAAACTGAAGGTACATGCCCTCATTCCAAGGGGAGAACGAACTATGGAATTTCGCACGATCGATGAAGGAGCTGTGCATGGGGATTTCTACATCTTGAAGGTTGAGCAGGAAAACGGCCAGATGGCCTGGTGCTCGCCCATCTGGGTTAATGGAGAAACGATATGATATTAACCGGCATAGCGGATGAAGCAGCTGTCGACATTGACAATCAGGTTAAAGCCCACAAGGAACTGGGATGGAACCACATTGAATTGCGTCTTGTTGACGGAAAAAATATCGCCGGTGAAGTGAGCGATACGGAGTTTGATAAAATATGCAGCGTTCTTGACCGCGAAGGGCTGACTGTTACCGGTTTTGCATCACGAATCGCCAATTGGAGCCGTCATATCAATGATGATTTCTCACTGGATGTAAATGACCTCAAGGCCTCAATTCCACGGATGAAGAGGCTGGGTGTCAGACCCATTCGAGTCATGAGCTGGAAAGGCGAAGGTGTTGAAAATCGCAAGTGGAGGGATGAGGCGATACGCCGAATGAAGGAATTGGCGAAAATCGCGGAAGATGGAGATGTACTGCTCTGCCATGAGAATTGCTACGGCTGGGGAGGACTGAGCGTGGAGAACATGCTTGAGATGCGGGATGCCGTGGGAAGCCCGTCCTTTGCCCTTCTGTATGACATTGGTAATACTCTGAGCCACGGACTGGATCCCGAAATCTTCTTTCAGGGGATCAGAAATGAGTTCGCGTATCTTCATATCAAAGACGTCAGGCGAAAGGACGGCGGGGGACCGTCGGACGACTATACTTTCTGCGGTGAAGGGGATGCGAATATCCGCGAATATCTTGAAACAATCATTCTTGAAGACGGATATGATGGTGTTATTTCCATTGAGCCCCACGTTGCCGCTGTCGTTCACAAATCCGGCGGAGTCAGTTCGCCTCGGCAGATGTATGAATCGTATTTGAAGTACGGCCGAATATTCACGGCCATGGTAGGAGAAATCCGTTCCCGTGTCTGAACTCGGAATCGCCATCATCGGCACGGGGATGGTAGCCGAGAGACATGTCAAGGCCATCCGGGCTCTTCATGGCGCATCATTAATAGCTGTTTACGATGCGGATCCGGATCGGTGCCGTAACTTTGCCGGGAAGCACAGAGTTTTGGCAGCTCCGACACTGGAAGAACTTCTCACCAGACAGGATGTCGATATTGTCACCATCGCGACTCCCAGTGGCGCTCACGCGGATGTGGCGGTTCCAGCCGCCATGGCGGGGAAGCATATCATCTGCGAAAAACCGTTGGAGACAAGCCTGGAAAGAACCGACCTCATCATAAAAGCCTGTGAAGACGCGGGAGTCCGGCTGGCCGCGGTATTCCAGGCTCGATTCGGCAGCAATGTCCAGTTGATTCGCAACGCGCTGGATGAAGGCCGATTCGGTCGGATGATACTGGCCAGTGCTCAGGTTCGCTGGTATCGGACACCGGAATATTACGCCGCTGCGGGCTGGCGGGGTACCTGGGCGCTGGATGGCGGCGGGGCCCTCATGAACCAGTCAATACACATCATTGATCTGCTTCTCTATCTGGCCGGGGATGTGGAGGAAGTCAGTGCATATATAGGCACTCTTACCCACCCCGGCCTGGAAGTCGAGGATACGGCCGGTGCGAGCCTGAGGTTTGTCTCGGGAGGTTTCGGGGTTATCGAAGCGAGTACTTCCTGTGCACCGGGATTCCC
Organism: Spirochaeta sp.; assembly: GCA_030590585.1. The sequence continues at coordinate 2,807 of JAUUYD010000019.1, read as the reverse complement.
CCGGAAGCTTGAACTCTCAGGGCAGAATGGAAGCATCATATTGGAAGACGACCGGATCGTACGCTGGCAATTCACCGATGAGCGTCCCGAGGATGCTGGTATCCGGGAAAAAGGAAGCAAGTCCGAGGGCTTGGCCGGGGGAGCCGGTGATCCCAGGGCCGCCGGTTTCGAAGGCCATAGAAGGCAGTTCCAGGATATGGTGGATGCGATTAATCAGGGACGCCCCCCTCTGCTGCAGGGCCGTGAAGGGCGAAAGGCCATTCAATTGATTACCGGAATATACGAGTCGGCCCGAAGCGGCAGCCCCTGCCGTTTGTGAACCTTAGGAGTTTGTAAGGAAGAACCATGAAAAAATTTACCGATCGCTATCAGCTTTTCTGGGGAGACCTCCACAATCACAATGCGGTTGGATATGCCAAAGGTTCCCTCGCCCGGTCTGTGGATCTGGCTCGTGAGCATCTGGATTTCTTTGCGTTTACCGGCCATGCATCGTGGCATGACATGCCTTTAATGCCGAAGAACCAGCACATGCACTGGGTGAACGGCTTCAAGGTCCATTCAGAGCACTGGTCTAAAACGCGAAAGATGATATCCGAAGCCAATGACGATGATTTCCTGGCATTCCTCGGGTACGAATGGCATTCAAGCCGCTATGGCGATCAATGCCTGATTTTTCAGGAAGATCAGGAGGAGCTCTTCCTTCCCGATAATGTCGAGGCATTATTTGATTTCGCAGAGGAAAAAGGTGCGTTGGCGATTCCTCATCATGTTGCCTACAAGGAGGGGTGGCGGGGTGCGAATTGGAATCATTTTCGGCCTTCAGTAACTCCGGTGGTCGAAATATTCTCCGAGCAGGGATGTACACTCTCAGACAGCTCACCGTACCCGGCCCTTCTCCACAGTAACGGGGGGCGTGTTTCAAGCCAGACTTCCCGGTATCAGCTCAGAGCCGGCCGCCGTTTCGGCTTTGTTGCTTCCACCGACGACCACTTTGGTTATCCCGGTGCATACGGTGAAGGGCTAACCGGCATATGGGCCGAATCCCTCGACCCGTCTTCGATTTTTGAAGCCTTGAGGGCAAGGCGGACCGTGGCCATCACCGGAGACAGGATTCATCTTGTTTTTCATGTCAACGGAGAACCTATGGGAACCGAAATCCCAGCTTGTGAAGAGCGGATATTTGAAATCGAGGTGGATTCGCCTGATTCGATTGAATCGGTTGAGTTGATTCGCGGAGATAAAACCATACACCGTCATTTCCCGCATGATGAAATCGTTCAGCAGGAACAGCTGCCCGGAAACGTCAAATGCCGGATCCAATACGGCTGGGGCCCCTGGTCGGCCCTGGATCTGGAACGTGTCTGCGAATGGGACATGAGTATCAGCATCGAAGGAGGCCGAATCCGGGGCTTCGAACGCTGCTTCCAGTCGGGACCCTTCGGTGAGAAAATCAAAGATTCTGCGCGTCAGGTATCGGAGCGGCAGATTGATCTCCATTCATTTACATCACGGCGTCAGGCCTATCTTCAGGATCCGACCAAAGGACTGGTACTCGACATCGAAGCCGGACGGGATGCACGACTGGAGATATCCTTTCGCCAACCGACGGTTCTGTCCCGGCGTATTGCCCTGGCCGATCTTGAGAGCCGGAACGACGTTACATTTACCGGAGTCTTTACGAGTGAAAGCATTCAGATTCACAGGCTTGTCTTTCCCGGAGAATCACGCTGCAGTATCCGCTGGACCGACAAACGTCCGATAGAAGACGGTCCTGACTTTTACTATGTCAGGGTGCGTCTGCATAACGGCCAGTACGCCTGGTCCAGTCCGGTCTGGGTAGGATAGATTGTGCTCCGGTTCACCGATTACCGATTCGCCGTGGAGCGTCAGCCCCTGGTGAGGCCGTTCCATTTCAAAGGTGGTTTTTTTACCGAGAAGTGGATCAATGTTGTCAGCTTATCTCTTGAAGGTGGTGAAGGCAGTGATGGACAAACAGTCACAGGCCTCGGCGGTAATGCGGTTCTATGGTCGGATCCGGCGGTTTTCCGGGACTGGTCGGAGTACGGTGGAAATTCCCTCATGTCCCTGCTCGCCGAGCGGGCGGTTCAAATCGCCGGAGAATCATCTTTTACCGACCCGATTGAAGCGTTTGAATCCATCCGGTCTGAAGTTCACGAATACGCCAGACGAATAACGGGACGTCCTGATGTCACACCAACCTTTGCTCTCAACGCAATGGTGGCATTGGATCTGGCCCTGTGGAAAGCCCATGCCCGGGATCAGGGCACTGAAAGTTTCTTTAACCTGGTACCTGAATCAATGCGGCACGCATTCGCCGACAGGGCCGATACTCTGGCAAGAGTTCCTCTTATTTCGTATAACGTTCCCGTTGTCGAAGTCGTGACACTCGTGCGGCAGGGACACCGCATTCTCAAGGTCAAATTGGGACAAAACGGATCGGCATCGGAAATGCTGGGAAAGGACATTCGCCGCCTCGAGGAACTGCATCATTCGCTGGAACATGAAGAGGGTCTGATCCACTATTATCTGGACGCCAACGGCAGGTATCCGGATCTTGAGACCTTGATGCGGCTTTTGGATGCAGCCGAAAAGTTGGACATGCTGTCCGGGATTATCATCCTTGAAGAACCGTTTGCCTACGAGAAAAAAATTGCAGTGGACAGAATCCCTGTTCGTGTCGCAGCCGACGAATCACTTCATGATATCTCGGACTTGCAGGAAAGAATCGACCTGGGGTACCGTGCGCTCGCGCTCAAACCGGCCGGGAAAACATTGAGTCTCACCAT
>JAUUYD010000508.1 GCA_030590585.1 Spirochaeta sp. | reverse complement strand
TATTCACGGGAGCTTCGGGAGGAAGGCAACGAACTTGATGCGGCCTGGAATGCCGCTGCAGCCGCCGGCGGGTATGGAAAAATATCTCTTGCCTATCTTGAAGAAGCCCGTTTGATTGAAACCCGGCTCACCCCCCGGGCCATACCCTGGTATAAACTTGAGATAGGCCGGGAAGCCGGGGATGCTGATTTACTGATGGATGCATTGAATGATTTTTCTGAAGAAGAGGGCGATCCGTATGAGAGAACACTTCGGGAATTGGCCGGCAGGGATCCCCGGATTCTTTCGGAGCTTTATACCCTCAATCCCGGGGGCCTGAGACAATACGGTTTGAGCCTGCCTCTGGCATTGAATGTTTCGGGGAACAGCAGCAGTAAAATAACCCGGCGGTTGAGAAAGATGCTCAGGCGTTCAGGGTATAAGGTAATCCGTCCCTCAGCCGCCGGCATGGCAGCTGCCGGGAGGACAGCCGCGGTTCTGACAGTAAGCATGGATGGTTCGGGAAAGATGAAATGGTACATAAGCGGCCCTGAGGGCGACACCCGTGCAAGCCGGGTGTCCGATGAAGGAATCTCCATGGGAAGTCTTGCAGCGGTGCTTACTGTCATTCTGGATCAATTCTACACCACCCCCCTGGGAGATTACCCGGGAGAGAGCGAAAAATGAAGCTGTTTTCTGAACCGGATAAAGCCGCCCCTGTAGAATGCCCCTACCTTCCCGAAAGGAGTTTTATTCAGGATTATTTCTTTGCCGCGAACCTGGATGAACATGAATACGGCGTTCTTCTAAATGCCGGCTGGCGCCGTTTCGGAAAATTCTTTTTCCGCCCCGATTGTCCATTCTGCAATCAATGTAAACCAATCCGGGTAGATGCCTTATTGATAAAGCCGTCACGCAGTCAGCGAAGGGTAATAACCCGGGGAAAGAACATTGTGATGGAAGCTGTCCAGCCTGCGGCTACGGATGAGGCCTGGCGGGTGTACCGTAACCACTCCAAAGGTCAGTTCAATAGAGAAGAAAGTAGAAATCATTTCGAAGAAACCTTCTTTGACGCATCGGTAGTACCCTCCCTGCAAACCGAATACCGCCTTGACAACAAGCTCATTGCTCTCGGTTTTCTCGATATCTCTGATGAGGGTATGAGCAGTGTTTATTTCGCCTTCGATCCTGAATGGGCAGAATATTCTCCTGGAATCCTCAGCGTGTTCCGGGAGTCCGAGCTAGTCATGCAATGGGGTAAAAAATGGTACTATCTGGGCTATTGGGTACCGGGATGTCAGTCCATGGATTACAAGGCCCGGTACAACCCGCATCAGTTATTGAACTGGAATAATAAAGCATGGGAAAGCGTCGAAAAACCTCCTGTAATTATATCTAAATGAGAAAGTATTGCATTACGACGTATACCACATACAAACCTAAAAGCCAGGCACCCTGCCAACGCTGAAAACGTCCGTCTTTATCCATACCTATGAACACCCGGAATGAGATAAGAATGAGCAGCATTGCCGGGAAGTGAAATCGGAAGAATGAGGGGGGGATGGCCAGAGGTACGGCCAGTGAGGCGGCACCGATAACAAAGAGAGCATTCAGGACATCAGCGCCAACGATATTACCGACAGTTATCTCCGGATGCCCTTTACGAATAGCCGCAATCGCAGTCGTCAGCTCGGGAAGCGATGTACCAAAGGCCACCATGGTGGCGGCAATAACATCTTCGGGGACTCTTAATCGCCTTGCCGTCTCACTTGCAGCCGGGATGAGCAGCCTGGAGGCGATGATAACCAGAATCAAACCGCCAAAGAGGGCCAGCAGCGTAATAAAAAGGCTTGTGGATTCCTCAGGCCCTTCCACTTCAGCCGGCGCGGATGGGGCACCGCTTCGGGCCCACTTGTAAGTTAATACCATATAGACGCCAAGAAGGCATAAGAGCACCAGGCCCATGGGCCGGCTGATAACAGGTTTTCCGGGGTTTAAAATCAGGGCTCCAACCGCCATGGCAACCAGAACCAGAGCCGAACCGATCTGCCACCAACCGGTACGGTTGAGTATCCATTTGTTTATCGGCGGAGCGGCGATAATAGCTGTAAGCCCGAATATAAGACCGGTATCGGCAATGATAGACCCCACACCGTTACCAAGTGCGAGTCCGGGGTTTCCCATATAGGCGGCCATTACAGAGACAAATACTTCCGGGGCTGTGGTTCCAAGGCTGAGTATGGTGGCTCCGATAACAACCTTGGGCAGACGGGTTTTCAGAGCCAGGCCGACTGCGCCGTCAATCATCCAGTCCGCGCCTTTGGACAAAAGGAATACCGTGAATGCGATGGCCAGTAACAGGCCCCAAAGAGGGACACCGGTATAGACTTCGCCCAGTGCATGTTCGTCGATAAAGTAAGTCCAGATGCTCATTTGAGCATTATAGGCAAATTGTGTCCGTCGGGAAACTGAGTTACCAGTCAACCACCATCTGAAATCAGGCAGCTCACAGCTTATGCCCTCATGGAGAG
>JAUUYD010000487.1 GCA_030590585.1 Spirochaeta sp. | reverse complement strand
GCTTCCAGCTCTGGGCCAATCTGCCTCGGGAATTAAAGATGTCAAGCCCGAATTACCAGGATATTCCCGGGTCTGATATAACCGAGAGAAGCGAGGATGACGGCACAATCATCCGACGTATCTGTGGTGACTGGCAGGGTCTTCGTGGTCCGGTAGAGGGTATCTCTGCCGCTCCCCGCTACATGGATATCACTGTCCCGGCAGGAAAAACCAGAAGCTTCAAAATGGATATTAAATCCCGGGCTTTTGCCTATATATTCGAAGGAGACGGAAGTTTCCGCAGAGCTTCAGAACCGGGGCCTGTACCATATGAATCCGGCGACGATATCATTTCCTATAAACCGGTGGAAGTGGATAATCGTTCGCTGGTTGTTTTTGATTCGGGTAACGAGTTAAGGGTAAGCGCCGGCCCTGAGGGAATAAGATTCCTGCTGATATCGGGCAGACCAATCAGGGAACCTGTGGCCTGGTACGGTCCCATTGTGATGAATACTCAAGCAGAGCTCCAAACAGCATTCGAAGAATATGAGAATGGCACTTTTCTGAAGAAACAGGCTGGTAACACCACCGGCGCCGCATCCGGAGGCAGCGATGGTATTAGATTTCCAGGCTGAGAGTTATTCTGCGTTTCTGGCGAGACGGAAACCGTTGCAGGACCATTGGTAAACTCGTTCAACTCTGTCATAATCCAGGCGGATTAGATTCTCGGTGGATATCCACCCTCCCCCCCTCAGGTGGATTCTTTCCTCAGAATCTTCTGTCGGATATTGAATCCCGATATCAGGCCATGTCCACTCCCGGATATTACCGGACATATCATATATACCCAATTCATTCGCTGCCTTCGTTCCAACAGGTTTTGTTCCATCCTCAAATTCTTCACTATTGAACCAGGCGACCTCTTCCGGGTTATTACTGCCGGAATAAATATACCCCCGGGATTTTCTACCTCCGCGACCTGCATAATCCCATTCATCAGTACTTGGTATCCGGTAACCATCGGCGCCGATGTTACGTATTATACGGGTTCCATTTCTGTTATAGACATAAACCATTTCCAACCCGTCTCTTTGACTCAGCCAGTTACAGAAATACAGCGCTTCTTCTATTCGAACCAGCTGAATTGGGCATGTTTCCTCAGGGGATAGATCTGAGATATCACCACAGTAATGATGTTTCCAGGGGAACTCCATTCCCGTATCTTCAGTGAACTTCCGCCACTGGGCAACAGTCACTTCAGTTTCAGCAATTTGAAAGTCGTCTACCCAAATATCATAAATACTCTCAACACCATCCCTATTTATCATGGTGTAAGTCATGCCACCGCCTTCCACGTCGATAAACGTCTGGGCCGTAAGGACGGCCGGCATGAAACACACCAATAATATCAGAATACATCGACGATCAATCACGGGAGTGAATACCAATCCAGAGCCATAACACTATTAACACCCCTACTCCCATCGTCCCAAATATCATCAATCCCCCTACTTGAAACAGGGTCAATCTCAGCATCTTGAAATTGCAGTACATGATGCTCCTGAGGCATGCCATTAATAGTCCCGCTCAGCTCAACTTTCATCATATCCACTCCCGCCTCCCGGGCTGCTTCAACCGATGGGAACTGTCCCGGTGAATCGACATATTCCTGCAGTCCAAGATTCTTCGAAAGTGCCTGAGAGTACTGATAAACACTTTGGATATAGCCATCTGCAGAAACACAAGTACCGCTTCCATCATTTAACTGTGTATCAGCCGCCTTTTCCGCCGCTTCAAGAATCTCAACTCGGCCTAAACCCGGATATTTTGACTGAACCGCATACACAAATGTAGCGGCGCAGCACATAGTCCAGTCGTCCCGTCCGAGAGCGCTTTCCAAGTCCCTCTGACTGATGTATCCGGCACGAAATGATTCAACAGGGTCTGGATCAACAGCAGGGTTTCGTGCCGGAGCTAATGCGACAGGAACATAGGACGGAGTTGATGAGTTCACTTCTGTTTTCTCCGGAAAGATTCCACTTAAAAAATCTTTGAAAAAGTCTCCCACTTTTGAAAAAAATCCGACTTGCTCATTTGTATTCGGGCGTTTACCCATGAAAACACCAGGAAGCTCATCGGTCAATTGAGCAGGTTCTACCGCCTCGTTATTAGCTTTTGGCGTATCCGGGACACCCTCTTCAGCGAACATCGGGTCGTTTAAGGCTGCCGGGTCGTTTAAGGCTGCCGGGTCGTTTAAGGCTGCCGGGTCGGTTAAGGCAGCCCGATCGTTTAAGCCGACAGGATCGTTCTAAAAAATCGAGCCGGGTTCGGGTTCAGGATCGGGAGGAACGCTGCCGGTTTTAATCTCCGGTGGAATCGGAGGGGTTTTATCCGCACCGGAAACAGAGGGTTCGGGTTCCGATTCGGGTTTTTTATATTTAATCTTGGGGGGATGATTATTTACCGGTTTTTCTATCTCGTTGACTGCTCCCGAGTTTTCACTTGAATTATCCGGTGCTGGTTCAGGCTTCTTAAACTTGACTGGATTATTTTTGTTCTTCTTGGATGTGGTGGTTTCCGGGGGAGATTTCCCCGGGGGTGCAGCTGATGGTGGATGAGATTTTACAGGCGGTTTTCTTTTTTTGGGGGCATCTCTGCTGCCGCTTGTAGATGAGGTATCGGATTTCTTCTTTGTTTTAACCTTTGTAGAAACAGCTGGTGTTTCGTCATCGGGCAGCTCGGGCATCATTCGCCGGTTGAAGGACAATGCTGCTGAGGGCGACG
>JAUUYD010000093.1 GCA_030590585.1 Spirochaeta sp. | reverse complement strand
CTCTTTAAGCATTTTGGCAAGGGTCTGCCCCGCCTTTACGGTAACTCCATCTTCAATATTGAGATAAGAGTTCTCCGGCAGATAATAATCCTGAAGATCATTACCCTCATCATCAATAATGGTAATACGGGGCTGAAGGGTATCAGCTGAGGTATCGGTGATTTTCTTTTCGATATTCCCGGTATCTTCGTTGATTTCCTCACGGAGTGTGGTTCCGGGGATTATATCCTCAAACTTCACCATACCGTTTACTTCGGCAATAATAGGCTCACTGAACGGATCGAAAATGGCCAGTGATTCATCGGCTTTTGCGAGATACCCCTCGGTTATGAGTAAGGTGGAACCGTTTCTGATCTCCACTTTTTCATCCTGGGCGACAAGAAGAATTCTATCCTTTCGAATCACGGCAAAAGCATTTTCTTCAGCTGTAACAATGCTGCCTTTGCGTTCAAGAACCGCTTCACCCTTGATGACCTTGTCTCCATCCTTCGGATTTATATCGTCACCTTTTTTAGTTTCAATTTCCGCGAGAATCCGGGATACCTTCAAAAAGCCTTTACGTGTGAAAAGCTGCCGTCCATCCTCAAGAGGTACTGAGGTACCGTGGATTTCCCTGACCAGGAGCGGATATCGCTTGGAAACACGGTTTTCTTCGGCAATGGTACTTGCCGTTCCACCCACATGAAAGGTTCTCATCGTCAGCTGTGTTCCCGGCTGCCCGATGGACTGAGCGGCAATAATACCTACAGCCTCACCGATATCGGTGGTTCTGTGATTTGCCAGGTTCCGTCCATAGCATTTTATACAGACACCATGCTGGGCCTCACATGTCAGTACAGTTCTTACCCTGACACTCTCAATTCCAAGTTCTTCGATTTCAAATGCAATCTCGTCGGTGATTTCCTGATTCACATCTACCAGAAGGTCTCCGGTGATAGGATGCTTTACCCTTTCCAGGGTAAAACGGCCCATAATGCGGTCGGAGAGAGATTCAACAATCTCTTCACCGTCCTTCAGGGCTGCAATATCAATTCCATTGATGGTACCGCAGTCATCCATGTTCACAACAACGTCCTGGGCAATATCAACCAGACGCCGTGTCAGATAGCCGGCATCCGCAGTTTTTAAAGCGGTATCCGCCAGTCCTTTTCGGGCACCATTGGTTGATATAAAGAACTCGATGACAGACAGGCCCTCTTTAAAGTTCGATCGGATGGGAAGTTCAATGATATCACCCGAAGGCTTGGCCATCAGACCCCGCATTCCTGCCAGCTGTCTGATCTGGTTCCTGGAACCACGAGCACCTGAGTCGGCCATCATAAAAACGTTGTTGAATCCGTTTTGGTCCTTCTTGAGGTGGTCCATCATCACATTGGCCAACTCTTCGTTGGTTTTACCCCAAACCTCAATAACCCTGTTGTAGCGTTCTTCAGAGGTGATATGACCATCCCGGTACTGACTCTGGATTTTATCCACTTCACCGTTCGCAGCTTCAATCAGATCCTTTTTCTCTTCAGGAACAAGAATGTCATCCATACCGATGGTAGTACCCATCTTCGTGGCGAATTCAAATCCGATATTTTTCAGAGAATCCAGAAGCTGAACTGTGGTGTAGTTTCCATAGTCTTTGAAGGATCTCATAACAAGATTTCTGATAACCTTGTCACTCAAGGTTTCGTTTACATAGACAACTCCCTTTGGAAGTCTGTCGTTAAACACAACCCTGCCCGGTGTGGTTTCAATCCATTCATCATCGATTTTAACATTGATCAGGGCATGCCATGACACGGCGCCACCATCAACAGCCATCATTACTTCATTCTGTGAGCTGTAATAACGGCCCTCTCCCTTGTCGCCGGCACGATCTTTAGTTAATGAGTACAGCCCCATAACCATGTCCTGAGACGGGAAGACCACCGGTTGTCCGTTTGCCGGATTCAGAAGGTTTGTATCCGCAAGCATCAAGGTCCAGCACTCTATCTGTGCGGCTTGAGTCAGCGGTACATGTACGGCCATCTGATCACCGTCAAAGTCGGCATTGTAGGCATGACAGACAAGGGGATGCAGCTGTATGGCTTTACCTTCAACCAGTACGGGTTCAAAAGCCTGAATGCCAAGACGATGCAGAGTGGGGGCACGGTTAAGCAGTACAGGATGCTCACGGACAACCTCGTCCAGAACGGACCAGACTTCCGGAGTTTCCTGTTCAACAAGTGACTTAGCCTTCTTGATGTTGTAAACGACATCTTTCTCCACCAGCTTTTTCATAATGAAAGGCTTGTAGAGTTCCAGGGCCATCTTGGTCGGCAGGCCGCATTGATGCAGTTTGAGTTTGGGGCCGACAACAATTACCGATCGACCGGAATAGTCGACACGTTTACCCAGCAGATTCTGCCGGAAACGGCCCTGTTTTCCTTTTAGGAGATCGGAAAGAGATTTGAGCGGCCTGTTTGAGGCGCCTTTAACCACCTTCTTCTTTTTCGTATTGTCAAAGAGAGCATCAACCGCTTCCTGAAGCATACGTTTTTCGTTACGTATAATAATATCAGGCGCATTCAGGGACATAAGTCTCTTCAGGCGGTTATTACGGTTGATGACACGGCGGTAGAGGTCATTCAAATCACTTGTTGCAAAACGCCCACCATCCAACTGCACCATGGGCCGCAGTTCAGGGGGAATTACCGGAATCACATCGAGTATCATCCACTCCGAGCGGTTCCCCGAATCACGGAAGTTCTCAACTATCTCGATGCGTTTAAGAAGGCGTTTATCAGCTTTGGCGCCCTTCTCCACCATGATTACCCGCAGCTCCGCGGAAAGCGCATCAAGATCAATGTTCTCCAGCAGGGTACGAACTGCCTCGGCACCAATTCCGGCGGTAAAGCTTACCCCGAAACGCTCACGGGCTTCGGCAAACTCCTCTTCAGTGAGAAGCTGCATCATTTTAAGTTCGGTGTCACCCGGCTCAATTACTACATATTTCTCGTAGTACAGTATGCTGCGCAGAGCCGCAATTGACAGATCAAGCAGCAGCCCCATGCGGGACGGAACTGAACGATAATACCAGATATGAGAGACCGGAGATGCAAGCTCTATGTGGCCCATACGCTCGCGACGGACCTTGAAATGGGTAACTTCCACTCCACAACGGTCGCAGATTACACCTTTGTACCGTATGGACTTGAATTTCCCGCAGTAGCATTCCCACTCTTTGGTTGTCCCGAAGATTCGCTCACAGAACAGACCGTCTTTCTCCGGACGTAATGTTCTGTAGTTGATGGTTTCAGGTTTCTTTACTTCACCGTAAGACCATGCCCGGATCTGCTCCGGGGAGGCCAATTTAATCATCAGGCTGTCAAAATCATGGATTTCCTTCATAGATTCCTCCTAGAACCTGCCGCCCTGCCGGTTCAATAGCTCTTCGTCGCGCTCTGTAAACGGAAGCTGTTTGCCTTTTGAATCAAAGATTCGTACATCCAGTGCCAGACCGCGTAACTCCTGAACCAGAACATTGAAGGATTCCGGAATACCGGCACTCGTTGACGGATCCCCCTTCACAATACTTTCATATATTTTTGCGCGTCCTATCATGTCATCGGACTTGATGGTCATCAGTTCCTGCAGGGTATTCGCGGCACCGTAGGCTTCCAGTGCCCAGACTTCCATTTCACCCAGACGCTGACCGCCGAACTGAGCTTTACCGCCCAGGGGCTGCTGGGTTACCAGAGAGTAAGGTCCGGTAGATCTGGCGTGCATCTTGTCATCCACCAGATGGTGAAGTTTCAGATAATACATGTAGCCGACAAATACCGGATTCTCAAATACTTCACCGGTTAATCCGTCATGAAGTGTCATTTTGGAAGCTCGCTGCAATCCCGCTTTTTCCAGTTCATCTGAGATTTCTTCTGTGGACGCCGACTGAAAAACCGGGGTTTCATACATTTTGCCCAGCTGGGCACCGGCCATTCCAAGCATGGTTTCCATTATCTGGCCGATATTCATACGGGAAGGTACCCCTAAAGGATTTAAACAGACATCCAGAGGTTTACCATCATCGGTGTAGGGCATGTCTTCTTCGGGCAGCACCCGGGCGACAACACCCTTGTTACCATGACGACCGGCCATCTTATCGCCTTCTTTCAGCTTGCGCTTGGTGGCAATAAGAACTTTTACAACTTCATCGACGCCGGGATTTAAATCGTCGCCCTCACTTCGTTTGAGGCGCTGAACATCAATTACCGTTCCACCAACACCGTGGGGAAGCTTGAGTGAGGTATCCCTGACTTCCTTTGCTTTCTCACCGAATATCGAGTTCAGCAATTTGAACTCCGGTGTGGTTTCAGTTTCGCTTTTAGGCGTCACTTTACCTACAAGAATGGCTCCGGATTTTGCGTTAGCTCCTATCCGAACGATTCCTTCACTATCAAGATGCTCCAGAGATTTCTCCGCCATATTGGGGATGTCCCTGGTAAGCTTTTCAGGTCCGAGCTTGGTTTCCCTCACCTCGGTTACAAATTCCTTGATATGTATTGATGTATAGTAGTCATCTTTGACGACTTTCTCGGATATCAGAACCGCATCTTCAAAGTTGTAACCGTTCCAGGGAACAAAACCCACAAGAAGGTTTCGCCCGAGGGCCAATTCTCCCGAACGTGTGGACGGGCCGTCGGCAAGAACTTCTCCGGCTTTTATTGTATCACCAACTCTGGCCATGGGCCGCTGGTTGAAGCAGGTATCCTGGTTGGTTCGCTGGTACTTTATAAGATTGTAAGTGTCAATCTCACCGTCATTTTTCTTTACATCTATTTGTGTAGAGGAAACATAATCGACAGTTCCCGTCTCTTTGGCTTTTACCAGTACTCCCGAGTCATAGGCGGCTTTCCCTTCCATACCGGTTCCAACAAGGGGAGCCTCAGGGAAAAGTAATGGTACAGCCTGACGCTGCATATTACAGCCCATCAGGGCACGGTTTGCATCATCATGCTCCAGAAATGGAATCAGACTGGCTGCTGTGGAGATTATCTGCCTGGGTGAAACGTCCATATATTTGATTTCACCGGGAACTTTGACGGTATAGTCACCGTTTCTCCGGACCGCAACCATTTTTTCCTGAAATTTGCCTTTGTCATCAATCGCGGCACTGGCCTGGGCAATAAAGTACTTTTCTTCATCGATTGCAGAAAGATATTCCACATCTCTTGAAGCAATTCCGTCAACAACCTTTCTGTAAGGTGTCTCAAGGAATCCGTAATCATTAATCCGGGTGTAGTTGGCTAAGGAAACTATCAGTCCGATATTCGGACCTTCAGGGGTTTCAATAGGACACATTCGACCGTAATGAGTGTAATGGACATCACGTACCTCAAATCCTGCCCTGTCCCGTGACAAACCACCTGGACCCAATGCATTCAGACGCCTTTTATGGGTGAGTTCAGAAAGCGGATTCACCTGGTCCATGAACTGGGAGAGTTGACTGGAGCCAAAGAATTCCTTGATGGCCGCCACAATGGGTTTAATGGAAACAAGATCCTGAGGTTTCAGTGTTTCAGTTTCTTTGAGACTCATGCGTTCCTTGGCGATCCTCTCCATACGGCTGAAGGCCGTTTTGAGGGAATTACCCAGAAGTTCACCGACTGAACGGATTCGCCTGTTTCCAAGATGATCAATATCATCAACCTGCTTCTCACCCACATAAACACTGATGAGGTAGTTCATGGTATGAACTACGTCCTGGCGATTTAACACCAGATCCTTGATATTCTCGTCCTGATCGAATTTTTTGTTGAGTTTATAACGTCCCACACGTCCCAGATCGTAGCGGCGGGGAGAGAAAAACATTGAGGTTAAATCGCGTTCAGCGGCATCAATGGTAATCGGTTCTCCGGGCATAAGAACTGAGTAAACAGAAGCCAGGGCTTCCTCTTTCGTTGGTTCATCCTGGTTCGGATCATCTTTATTGAATCTGGTTTCTTCCCGATCAAAACACTCAAGTATCATGTCGGAGTGAAGTGAGCTCTCATGATCCATGTCAATAACGATCAGCTTTTTAACCTTGGCCTGGACCAGTTCATCCAGGTCGTGGGGATGCAGTTTTTCAGCTGCACGGTAGAGCTTTTTCTTTTCACCGCCATCCTGAGTCACCCAGACTGCTTCCGCAAGAATTGAACCGACGAGGGCATCGTCCTTGTCTCTTTTCCCCGTAAGTTTGACTGCCTTTTTCTCATAAAAAAGATCGATGATCTTTTCCCGGGTATCGAATCCCAGGGCTCTGAGGAAAATTGTTCCAAGAATTTTTTTCTTACGGTCAATTTTTGCAAAAATAAGTTCTTTTTTAGGATCTATTTCAAATTCAAGCCAGGAACCCCGGTAGGGAATTATTCTTGAACTGTAAACACCTTTTTCTTCAGAAAAAATAACCCCGGGGCTGCGATGAATCTGACTGACAACTACCCGCTCGGCACCGTTGATTATAAAGGTTCCGCGGTTTGTCATCAGAGGAAGATCGCCCATATATATGTCTTTCTGCCGGATTTCACCGGTTGACTGGAATATCAGATTTACTCGAGCTTTAATGGGTACTCCGAAGGTGAGTCCCTTTCGCTTGCATTCTGCTTCGGTAAGCTTTACGGCTGTAAAATCCAGATTATAATAATCAAAATCCAGCATGAGCTCACCGTTGGAACTTTCAATGGGAAAAATGGCCTGAAAAACTTCTTCAAGACCCTGTTTTTTCAATTCCCCACCTGAAACAAGTGCTTCACGCTGGAGAAATTTCTCGTAAGATGAGAGTTGGACATCTATGAGATCCGGGAGTTCGATGACTTCGTCGTAACCGTGGCCGATAAAACTACGGCCCTCTACTTGCGATCTTTCGAACATTCTTATCCTCCCTGGACATTATCTTAAGGAACTGGTCCCTGACACGAAACCACCGGGAACCTTCAGGTCCCGGTGGTCGATTGAGATTTTCTAATTGGCAAATACGCACAATCGAGTAACGATTACTTAACCTCGACAGCAGCGCCGGCAGCCTCAAGCTTCTCTTTGACAGAAGCAGCGTCATCTTTGGATACGCCTTCCTTGACGACTCCATTGTCACCCTCAACGAGTTCCTTGGCTTCTTTAAGACCCAGACCTGTGATGGCACGAACCTCTTTGATCACGCCGATTTTTTTGCCGTCACCGAAACCGGTAAGAACGACATCGAACTCAGTCTGCTCTTCAACTGCTTCAGCGGGTGCTCCGGCAGCAGGGCCGGCGGCAACAGCAACAGGAGCCGCGGCAGTAACGCCGAACTTCTCTTCCATAGCCTTTACAAGTTCGGAAACCTCAAGAACTGTCATGCCTGCAATGGCATCAAGAATTTCTTCGGTAGTCATATTATCTTCTCCTATTATGAATTATAACGACGACAGCAGACAACCATTGAAGACTGAAGCCGTTTATTTTTCAAACAACCAGATCCTCGGCAACGCCGTGATCCAGTTGTCTATTGAACATTTTATACAGAAATCAACCTTCCTGAGCTTTCTGTTCCCGAACTGCCACAAGAGTCCGTACCAATTTGGTGGTTACACCGTTCAAGACATAAACCATGTTCTGAGCCGGTGCATTCATGGTGCTCATAAGCATTTGAATGAGTTCAAGTCTGGTGGGAAGTTTACTGAAGGACTCTACAGCCCCGAGATCATAGACTTCACCATCAAAGAGTCCGCCTTTGAGTTCAACAGGCATGTTTTTTGCGAGCTTGAGCATCGCTTTGGCTACCGGACCGGCTTCATCACTGCAATAAGCAATTGCCGTCGGACCGACAAGGTATGGTGCAACATCCTCGTGATCCATCTGCTTGAACGCTATCCTGGCATAATT
>JAUUYD010000359.1 GCA_030590585.1 Spirochaeta sp. | reverse complement strand
GGCATAGCTCAAGATTGTACTTCGAACTCCGCTCCAATACGAGGCTCCGAACAGATTCAGGTGGTTCAGCAGATGATAAAGATTGTAAAGATTCCGCCTGCCGGAGAATCCGGGTTCCATCGGCCAGGTATTTTCATACCCCTCGCGGAAGCCGGCAGGGAAACCTCCGAACAACTCAGTCATGGCTATATCAGCTTCCCGATGGCCGTAATAAACCGCCGGATCGATGAGCCAGCCCCGACCGTCGGCACCGGCTATCCAGTTACCGCCCCAAAGATCGCCATGGAGCAGACTGGGCCGGCCGTCATCAGGAGCAGGTAGAAGATTACCCAAGTGCTTCATGATTGATGCCATCCCCTTATCTGTAAGTGCATCGCCATACCCGTTCTTCCGGGCAAGCCGCCATTGAAAGCCGAGACGCTTTTCAGCAAAGAAATATAACCAGGATTCAACCGCGCCGTTAACCTGGGATGTGGAGCCTATTCGATTATCACCATCGAAACCACAGGTCTCACGGCGGCCGTGACGATGCATTTCAGCCAGAGAGGCACCGAAAGACACGGCTGAGGAAAGCCGGCCGCTTTCAACCACATCCATCAGTAAAAAAGAATTCCCGCCGTCGGTTCCCCAAGCCAGAGGCCGGGGGACAGGCGGTGTCTGTGAATCCGTATTCCCGGCCACAGAGGCCAGAGCTGTCAAACCAGCGGCTTCCCCGGAGAACATCAGTACCAGATCGGTACGATTTTCCTTGAGAAAAAGCTTCCCTCCGGTAGAAAGAGTGATGATGGAAGCCCTGTTGATATCTCCACCGGGAACATTTCGTCTCATATCGATACGGCATCCGGGACCGGCAATCAATTCAACGGCAGAATCGAGAGATTCAGCATTTTCGATGAATGGCATCATAAGGATTAGTATATACTTATATTTATGAAAATTATTTCCTGGAACGTTAACGGGGTAAGGGCCGCCTATAAAAAAGGCCTGATCGACTTCATATCCTCCTCCGAGGCCGATGTGTTCTGCATACAAGAGACTAAAGCTCAGCTTGAGCAGCTGACAAAAGAGATTTATGCGCCGCAGGGATATGAATCATGGTGGCACAGTGCCCAACGAAGAGGCTACAGCGGCACCGCGATCTGGGCAAAAAAACAGCCTGACAGTCTGGAAATGCTGGGCGTTGAAGAGTTTGACTCAGAGGGACGTATGCAGGTAGCCGTTTTCGGCGATATCGCCGTCCTCAACGGTTATTTTCCCAACTCCCAGCCTGAAGGAGCCCGGTTGGATTACAAGCTCGGGTTCAATGCCGCGGTAAAAAAAAGGGCTGATACCCTGGCAGCTGAAGGAAAAACTGTTGTAGTCACCGGAGATTTCAACGTATCCCACAAAGCTATCGATCTGGCCCGGCCCAAGGCCAATGAGAAAAACCCCGGATATCTCCCGGAGGAGAGGGCCTGGATGGATTCCTTTATTGACGGCGGATGGACCGATACCTTCAGGATGTTCGAAACCGGTCCGGAGCATTACACATGGTGGTCTTACAGGATGAACGCCCGGGCCAGGAATGTCGGGTGGAGGCTGGATTATTTCTGTATCAACGGTGCGGCAGCTGAACGGGTAAAATCGTCTATCATACTTCCCGAAGTTACCGGGAGCGATCATTGCCCTGTGGTGCTTGAACTGAACTGACTTGAACTGAATTTAATAATCAGCACTCCCAAGCTTACCGATAAGCTAAGTATGAAACTGAAGTACAATGCTCCGGCGGCACTTACTTTCGCCCTGGCGGCTGCGATCATTTTATTGATCGACCAGTACATTATGCCCGGGATGATTGAGGCTCTCTTTACCGCTGAAGGTTCCCTGACTTTCCGCTATGACGATATTCCAGCCTATGTTCGGATGTTCACCCATATATTCGGCCATGCAGGGTGGGATCATCTGCTCTCAAATCTCACGCTGATACTGCTTCTCGGCCCGATACTCGAGGAAAAATATACCTCTAAATCCGTAGCCTGGATGATGGTTTTTACCGCTCTGGTAAACGGCCTTGTCAATGCTTTTTTCTTCGAATCCGCCCTGATGGGCTCCAGCGGAATAGCCTTCATGATGATACTCATGGTGAGTTTCGCAAATATCAAATCCGGAGAGTTTCCTCTCTCGGCCCTTCTGGTGGTAGGGCTGTACCTGATGAAAGAAGTTCTGGCAATTTTCCGTTATGACGATGTATCACAGATATCCCATATAATCGGAGCTGCCTGCGGGGCCGTATTCGGTTTTGCCCGGACAGTGGGAGCACGAAAAAAAACTCCTCAGGGCTCATCGTCTCCATCAGGCGGCGGCGGTCAGACCATCGCAAATTAAAGCGTATCCACCTGCCCTTTCCCGTTAGGGCATATTGGTGTTATCTTGACCCTCATGACCGACACAACCCTACTTGTAAAACGCTTGGAATCCATTAAATCCCGTCATGAAGAACTCCAGATTATCATTGCCGATCCGGATTTACCCAAAAACCAGAAACGCTACAAGGAAACCATGCAGGAATACGGTCATGTTGATGAAACAATGTCCATCTATTCTGAGTTTCAATCCGGAAAAAGAGAACTGGAAGATGCCAGAGAGATGGCTGAAGCCGAATCAGACCCTGAAATGAAGGAAATGGCCGCTGAAGAAATCGGCCCTCTGGAAGAAATCGTGGAGAAGCTCGTCGGGAAACTTAAAGTCCTGCTGGTTCCCCGGGATCCCCTGGATGGAAAGGATATCATAGTGGAAATCCGGGCCGGAACCGGAGGGGACGAGGCCAGTCTTTTCGCCGCCGACCTCTACCGTATGTACGGCCGATATGCTGAAACCCGGAAGTGGAAGGTTGAAGTGATGGAAGCCAGCGAAACAGAAGCCGGCGGTTTCAAGGAAATCATCTTTTCAGTCAGTGGAAAAAGCGTCTATGGAAACCTGCGCTACGAATCCGGCGTTCACCGGGTTCAAAGGGTACCGGCCACAGAGTCTCAGGGCCGTATCCATACCTCGGCAGTTACAGTTGCGGTACTGCCCGAAGCTGAGGACACCGACATCAAGATAAAAGACGCCGATGTGAAGGTGGATGTCTACCGTTCCAGCGGCCCCGGCGGGCAGAGTGTAAACACAACAGATTCAGCAGTCCGCCTTACCCACATACCCACGGGACTCGTTGTTATCTGTCAGGATGAAAAGAGTCAGATAAAAAATAAAGCCAAAGCCTTCAGGGTTCTGCGGTCAAGACTTTACGAACTCGAAGAGTCTAAAAAGCAGGCCGAACGTGCCGCTGAACGAAAAAGCCAGGTTGGCTCCGGAGACCGCTCCGAGCGCATCCGTACTTATAATTTTCCCCAGAACCGGTTAACCGACCACCGTATCAATCTCACCCTCTACAAACTGGAACAGGTAATGCAGGGTGAAATCGATGAAATCATCGACGCATTGAAGGTGAGTGCCCTGGAAGATGCCCTTAAGGGCTAGATGCATCCTCATGACCATCCGGGAAGCCCTGGCCGACGGAAGAAAAGCCCTAGGGGGATGTGAAACTGAAACACCGTATCTTGATGCGTCTCTGCTGTTGGCAGATGCCTGCGGTATCAGCCGGGAACGCCTCTACATGAAGCTTCCAGATGAACTGGAAGCTGAAAAACTGGAGACATTCAGGGCGTCAATTAAACGCAGGATTAGCGGTGAACCGGTGGCGTGGATTGTCGGAACCAAGGAGTTCTGGGGGCTTGAGTTCTCGGTAGGCCCCGGAGTCCTCTGCCCCCGTCCGG
>JAUUYD010000097.1 GCA_030590585.1 Spirochaeta sp. | reverse complement strand
TACCGGAGGCGAGAGCCGAGGAACGATCCCGTCAGAATGAACAAGTTCACTCCACTCATTCGTTTGGGAATCATTTTATTGGGAGTGGTTACACCAATTTTTGCCGACTATCCCCTGATTCACTACACCATCGAGTCCAGAGATCCGCTCTACAGTCAGCAGCAGCAGGATGTGGAACGTTGGTATTCGGGGCATGGAGAGTCACCCTCACTGACAATCTTCCGTTATATTCCACGACCCTCTGAAGATATTTTTTCCGTCGCTGCAGCTTTCAATCTTCCTTATGATGCACTGGCAACTCTCAATGGCTGGGATGCACCGGGGTTATTAACCGCCGGCAAGGATGTTCTTATTCCCAATATTCCCGGTTTATTTGTTCCGATAACTCCAAGGGGTAACTGGGAAAGGCATCTGACTGATTCAGAGCGGAGTTCCGATCAACTCAGTGTGAAAATACTCGATAGAGAAGATAATATCCGTAGTTTCAGTTTTTTTCCCGGTGAAAAATTCTCATCTGATGAACGAATAAAATTTCTGGGAAGCCTGTTTACGTCCCCCTTATCAGATATAAAGTTAACTTCCCCATTCGGATACAGGCTGAGTCCATTTTCAGGCGGTTTGAACTTTCATCCCGGTATAGATCTGAGAGCCTCAATGGGCACTCCGGTCCTGGCCGCAAGAGATGGAACCGTTTTACAAACAGGAGTACTGGAAATTTACGGATTTTTCGTTATTATTAACCATGATGGTGGTTATCAGTCTGTCTACGCCCATCTGGATAAAATTCTGGTAAATGAGGGACAATCAGTCAATGCTGGTGATAGAATCGCCATGTCGGGCAATTCCGGAGTTTCAACAGGACCACACCTTCATTTTGAGATTCGAAGGAATGGTAAACCCGTTGATCCAGCCAGGCTGACATCCTTTTAAAAAGAGGCTTCTTAAAAATTATGAACCTGAAACAGAACATTACCAATAGCGCAAGGACTGTATTAATGCTGCTTTTGGCAGTCCTCTTTACCATGTCGGCTCAAGCTGAAAACATCAGGGGCAGAATTGCAGGCACCCTTGAAAGTGACGGCCCCGAAGTCGTATTCAGCCCTGAGGAACTTGTCATCATCAATTCCGGAATCATCCCTGATTTCCAGGAAGGTATTGAAATCAGGCTTCAGATTCCCGAAGCCCTGAAAAGATACCAAAACAGCTTTGCCCTTCTTATTTTCCATAACATCACCCCCTACCCTGAGAATAACAACAGAAGTTACAATGGTACCCGGGCCTATATGAGGCTGCTTCCTTCCAGAGACTCTGCATTTATCAGAATCCCGTTTTCCGATCATCATGGAATAGGCAGCGATGCTCTCACTGATGTCCTCCCCGTTCCTGTTGAAGCCCGGCAGTTTCCACTGATGGTTACAATTTTACCGGTAATGAAGGGTATTCCTGATTCAGCATTTCTTGAAAAACTATCAATTAGTGCCGTTCCTTTATGGAAAAATGAAGGAGCCCTGACTGTCGATATCACAAACCTTTCCGGTGACACCGAAGAAATTGTGACTGTAACCGTTGACAGTAATGAGATTACTCCCGGGGAAAAAGTCACACTGCCGGCAGGTATACACAGAGTCCGGGTTACCAGCACCCATGCTCCCACTGTTGAAAAAGTCATTGCCATTGAACCGGGACAACAGCTGTCATTGGATCTGTCCCTGGATTACAGGCCTCCTGAATTGACTGTCAACATTCCCGATGGCGCGTTCATACTTCTGGATGGTGAAGCTGTTAATACCGACAATTCTGTCATTATCCTGGAAACAAAACCTGGAAATCATATCATCACCTACAGCCTCGGGAACCTTGAAGTCAACCGGAGTTTCACTATCAGACCCGGCGGTAAGGTGACAATTAATCTCATTATCGATATCGAAATCGTTGAGTACGGTGAAGGATCCGGCAGCGAATACGGAGCCGGAGATGGTTGAAACCAGGCTGGTTTGGGCTAAAAAAACCCGCTGAGGGGCCCCTGACGTTAAGTTTTAAACAAAATGGTGCGATAATATGGTGTCGGCTTAATCGGGATAGTACCCCTCCCAGTTCGCTATGCCGGTTACCGACCCCTCTAGCAGGGTGGCCGGCCCTCCCAGGCCGGCCTTTTCTTTTACTTTAGTATCCTTGACAAGCACTCCCCTCAAACGTACGGTAGGAGCCATGCTTTTTACCGGGAAACGCCGGACCGTCGTCCTGCTCTTCGCGGGCTCATTATTTGCCGCAGCCGCCGCCCTTGGTGCTGCTCTCGGCTTGAGTCTCGCGGCCAACCGCAACACGCGCAACATGGATGAACTCATGGCTTCAAGGCCGGCCATCCCTTCTCAGCTTCTCGACATCAACGGAGAACTCATCACAGAATTCTTTTCAGATGAAAAGCGCGACATCATTCCCATTACATCCCTGCCGGAAAATCAGATTTACGCTCTGCTCACCCGGGAAGATGCGCCATTTTTCAAGCATACGGGAGTGTCCCTTGGCGGGTTGATCCGGGCTGTAATCAATAACACCCTGTATATAATAACTAAAAATGGCTATTTTTCAGGTTTCAGCACCCTCACAATGCAGGTTGCAGGTGCAAGACATGCCGATAGAACCGATATTTCAGTCAGCAGAAAACTTAAAGAGATTTGGTGGTCCTACCAGCTTGAAAGACGTTTCACCAAACAGGAAATCCTTGAGCAGTATCTGAATTCCGTTTATTTCGGTCATAACACCTATGGAGTGGAGGCTGCAAGCCAGTTTTTTTTCAGCCATTCCGCCATCGAGAACTCCCCGGCAGAGGCTGTAATGCTGGTGATTCAATTAGCCGGATCAGGACTCTATTCTCCAATAATCCAACCCGACGCCGCCAGGATAAGACAGGTTGAGATACTGGATCAGATGGTATCGGCAGGATATATCAGCTCTGATGAATCCGACAGTTCATTTGAAACCTACTGGCGAAATTACGACTGGTCCCGTTCCTCTTCTGATTCTCCGTACTTTGATAGATTGGCCAACGATAAAGCGCCGTATTTCAGTGAGTATATCCGTACAAGGATCGAACAATATCTATTCGGACAACAGGATATATACCGTGACGGTTACACCATACACACCACATTGAATCTCGATTACCAGAGAGTTGCCGATGAAGAGGTGACAGAAGGTTTGATTCAATGGAACCGGGCATATCGGAACGACAGAGATACAAAAACAGATTACGCGTCAACGGAACTGGTGGAAACCATCGATCTTCTGTCCCTGATTTTCAATCTCCCTGGTATGCGAGTGGCAGGGGCCCAGGAAAAACGCATGGCTCAGGAATACCTGGAGAATGAACTTGCTCCGATAATGGACATGATGGCTATGACATTCGGCCTCAGCGATTTTAAATCTCTGACAAAAATCATCTACGAACAAACACGTGTTCATAATCAAATGAATAATGTGGAAACGGCACTTATCACCCTGGATAATGAAAACGGATATATCCTGGCCATGATAGGCGGCAGTGAATTCAATCGGAACAACCAGTTTAACCGTGCCATGGATGCAAAAGTCATGCCGGGTTCGGCCTTTAAGCCTCTTTACTATTCGGCGGCCATCAGTTCCGGCGTTATTACCCCGGCAACACGGATTCATGACAGCCCCAGGGTGTTTATCAGCCCCGACGGCACTCCATATGTCCCCGGTAACTATGCGGGGCGCTGGGCCGGGTATGTGCTTGTCAGAGACGCCCTGGCAAGATCTCTTAACATACCCGCTCTGACAGTTCTTGAAAAAATCGGCTTCGATGCCGCTATCAGCAGATCGGCAGCATTGCTGGGCATCACTGATCCACAGGAAATCGGAGAAACCTTCGACAGGGTGTATCCTCTGGGCCTGGGTACACTCAGCATCGCACCAATCAGATTGGCCAGGGCTTATTCAACCATTGCCAACCGGGGGCAGGCCGTGGAACCCATAGCCATCAGGTATATTGAAGACAGGGACGGGAACGTCATTGTGAATCCCGAAAGAGAACTCAGGGAATCACAGGAAAAAAGGGATATGCAGGTAATGTCACCGCAAGCAGCCTACATCATGACAAGCATGCTCCAGACTACTGTGACAAGGGGCACCCTGGCCTATGCAAGAAGGACTGTCGATGGTTTCGACGGTATGCCCATAGCCGGAAAGACCGGTACCACTCAGAACTGGACTGATGCCTGGACAATGGGATTTTCGCCCTATTATACCACCGCTCTATGGATAGGATTCGATAAGAGGGGCAATTCACTGGGCCGCTACCAGACTGGAGCAACATCCACCGGCCCTGTCTGGGCCCGCTATATGAAAATAATTCATGAAGATTTACCAAGAATCAATTTCCCAAGACCGGAAACAGGAATCGTTGAAATGGAAATTGATAAAAGAACCGGTATGCTCCCCGATGAAGATACCCCGGAAGAACAGCTCAGGAATGAGATTTTCATTGCAGGTACAGAACCGAAAACCCGCAGCAATATGGCACATTTCGAAAAGGATCGAAACGAAGCACAGGTTATTAAAATCTCCGTCGATTCATCCCTCACAAACCTGAGCGATGACGGCAGCAGCGCTGCGGCTTTTACCCGGGACCTGTTCGCGGAACTCGGCCTTGATCCACTCTACCTTAACAGCGGCAGCGATCCCTACCGGGATAACAATTCATCAAACAACAGCAGCAGCACTTCGAATATATTGGATTAGAGAAGTATTTTCAAAAATCGATTGTTTTTGGAATTACCCCATACTGAGGTTCTTTTAATTCCAGATATCACCATAGGCGTGTCTCTTACCGCAATACCTGCAGGTAAAGGTTTCTCCTTCGCTGCGGTAGAAATAAGGAGGAACATGCTGAAATGCACCGGGAAAAGTAACACAATCGGGATTTCTGCAGGAAATATCATCGAACTTGTAGATTTTAGGCGGCATGCTGAGCCGGTATTTTTTAATTACCGAGCTGTCCCTGATTATATTCAGGGTGCAGTCAGGAGATACGGCGGCCAGTTTCTTAAGCTCTGTATGGCTGATCTCCAGAATGTCAGGTAATGAGATGATACCTTTAAAGTCATTGGAATTACCTGTGTGAAAAACACCGTGGGAGCTGCGGACGTTAAGACCCAAGGTTCGCCGTACCTTATCCACCTGATTCCATATCTCCTGTTCGTGCATACCTTTGGCAATGTGATCTATTACCGTTCCATTTTCCACTGGTTTAATGCCCACTTTAAATCGATCTTTCACATCAGTTTTTCTGGTAATGGGAATCTCGGTGATAAATGAAATATCTTTAACCGGTGATGAGGGCGACTCCCCGTCAAAGTCCTCTCCGAGAGTTCCCTCAACCATGGCCAGCTCAATAATCCGTGTGAAATAACCATTTATACTCTGCTCATCCCATCCGTTAAGAGAACCAGCATCCAGAAATGATGGAATAACCGGTTTCTCACGGTGCCGGGGCAGTGGATGAAAGAACCTTGTATTTTCGGGCAGACGGTTCAGAAAATATTTTTTGAATGTAACCGCCTCTCTGAGATCCATCTCACGCTCACGGATCTCATCACCCATTCTTTCCAGCTGAAGTCTTGTGAAATACCAGGTATCACTGACCTTGCCGCCTGAGAGATATTCTTCGATACTTTCCCATTCGGTCACATCAAAACCGTTATTTTCCATTTCAGCTTTGTATGAGAAAGGCAGTGAAAGCTCCTGTGGTGCCACCAGATCAACCTTAACCGAGCGGAAAGCTTTCAAGCCGTCGGCTTTGGAATGAATAGTTCGTCCATGGTGAAGATCGCCGATAAGGGCCACATGAATATGTGAGTCATCCCAGTTTCGCTGTTCCAGAAATGTGAACTGATCCAGATATTCCTGGGTTGGATGTTCATGCCGTCCATCCCCGCCATTGATGAACACCGGCCGTTTCCGTCCCAGGCGGTCGGCATAGAGACCGATCTGCTCGTCAAGGGCAAGACAAACCCCCTCCATCCTGGTTCGCATGACAAAGATTGATCGGCGGCTGTATCCGAAAAGCATTTTAACGGTATCAACCAGACTCTCAGATTTCTTGAAAGAGGATGAGGATGCATCAAAGACATTGAGCTTCACATCGTGAAAAGACGCGGCATTACGAAAAGATTCCTTGGTTCTGGTGGAAGCCTCAAGAAACATCAGGTAAACACCCAGATCCGGATCGTGAATACGGAAAGGCTCCATATCACCGCCGCTCTTCCATGCCTCTTTCAATGCCCGTGTTTTGCGGTAAAGATACCGCTGTTCATCGACGCTCAGATCACCTGCCACAGCCAGGCTGCGGCCCTTGAGAGGATTGTTGGTATTCACTTTAGGTTGTTACTCCAGTCTGGCCTCCTCCTTCAGGGTGGAAGCCGATAATTTGAGGATTTCCCCGGAAGCTCCCTGAACAAAGAGGGAAGCTCCATTAAAAGATATCGAAGTCCAGGGTTCTACTGCAAGATCACTGACAGCTGTTCTGTCCAAAGATGTATTAAATTTTCCCAGACGCCATTCGCCGTTTGCCGTTGTTACCAGGTAGATATCGCTGCCTTTTACCGTCATCAGTGATCCTGGAAAAACATCATCGGATCCTTCTTTCTCTGTCTCCAGTGTTTCCTGATCAAGCAGCATGAGCCGCACCTTGCCGTTACCTCCCTCTTTCCCGGCAATTACAAGGAGAGATTCCGGGAGTATGGCAATAGTCCGGCCACGGACTGCTGTCACAGTGCTGACAGCCAGGCGCTTCCCGTCATCAAGGTTGTACATCACTACCCTGCCGAAGGGAATGCCGTCACCCTGTTCATCCACCATCAGAAACCAGATAGGGGTGATCTGCGGAGCGGAGCTGAAGGTGCTTTCGCTTGTATCCCCTTCAAGCCTCTTGTTTTCGTCCTCGGCGATGTCGTCCCTCATCTCGAGAACCTCATCGGTTCGTTCATCAAGCTGTTCCTGCTCTTCTTCAACCACAGCTTTCTCTTTCTCGACGGCGGCTTTCTCCTCTTCAAGATCTGTTTTTGTCTCTTCTTCCGCAGGAGTCAGTTTTTCACCTGATTGTTCTTTCTCAGTAATTTCCTCTAAATCTTCTGTTACGGCATCTTCACGAGTTTCAAGCTCATCACGTTGCTCATCGAGCTGTGCCTGCTCTTTATCAATTTCATCTTCCCTGAGTTCCACCATATCCTGCCGGGACTCGATACCCATATCCTCTTCGTTTCTCATTTCATCGATAACCTGCTCATCGCTTATGGCTCCGGTATCGACAACGGGAGGGGAATCCCCTGTAAGTGATCCGCCGGCTCTGAGAGGAATCAATATCTGGGTTTTACCCGGCCAATTTGAATAGTGGGTATCCAGCCCCATTTTCTCCGGCGTAAGTTCATCAAGTACAGCTTGTTTGTAACGCTCTTTCGCCATTCCAATATCACCGCGATAGACGGCATTGTAGTAAGTGATAAACTCGGCTACCAGATAAGCATCCCTGGTTGAAAAACCATAAGTGACCTCCAGGTATCCGGATATTATTGTGCGCAGGTTATTGATATGGTCCACGGCGGCACCTTCTTCAATAATGAAGATGTCGGCATCCAGACCTTTTTCAATTTCAGGACTCACTATATGCAGAAACCTGTACTTGCCGCCCAGAGAGGCCTCACCCGATTCCCGGGGATTGATATTTTCACC
>JAUUYD010000333.1 GCA_030590585.1 Spirochaeta sp. | reverse complement strand
AAACATAATGAATCGCAACACTACAAATACTCCTTCTTTCACAAAACTTCTACTCAGTCAGTGAATACAAGCTGATAGTTCTGTACGTTCAAATATTACTTAGATACCACGGAAATCCGGAATATGCTCGAGAAATAAAGGATAATACAGAAATCCATAGGGCTAGCTCAGAAAATCTTTTAAGTATATTTAGATATTTCAGGAATCAATCAAACGTTTGATTAAAATATTATTTACGCATATTTTTGTCAATATGAACTTAACGCAATACTTGAGAGCTCTATTGTTATGGAGAAATGTCCGGAGATTCAGTCCCCGGACCCAAGCATCTGCTTGAGCAGGGGATCTTTCTTCCGCCACTTGGGATTCACCTTCACTCTCAAATCAAGACTGATCTTCCAGTTGAAAACTTTCTTCATTTCTTTAAGGGCACCGATGCGGATGGCTTTGATTTTAACACCCTTATGCCCCACCAGTATGCCAACCTGGGACTGACGTTCTACAACGAGGAAGGCCCGCACCCAGAGTTTTTTTCGGCGGGGTACGGCCGAAGCTTCGCTACCCGCAGATTTATTTGTGTCGGTTTCTTCGAAGAATCCGTCAGGGGCTCCCGGGGGGAGCTCGGCGGATTTCTCCGGGGCGGCGGGAATATCTGCATCGGCCTTCCAGGAGGTTCTATTCTCTTCAAACTCCATATCGGAAATTTCAACGTAAAGGGCGTGGGGTACTTCCTGTTCACTTCTGCTGATGGCCTGCTCCCGGATGATTTCCGAGATGCGGAATTCGGGATTCTGATCGGTGTAGAAATCAGTGGGGTAGTGAAGTTCTCCCTCAGGGCATTCCTCCATCACAGCCAGTATCAACTTTTCCAGATTAGTTCTCTTAACAGCTGATATGTTTATGAGAGCTTTGGGTGTGACATTCACCTGAACCAACCCTCTGATTTCAGAAAGAAGTGGTGTTTCCAGATCTGTTTTATTTACAACAGCAATAACAGTTTTTCCGGATTTTTTGAGAAGATCCATTACGGCCTTTTCTTCCCTGCCTGGAGACCGTGAGGCGTCGATAACGTAGAGAACCACATCCGCATCCTCAAGGGATCGGTGAACGACATCCTTGAGATAAAGGTTCAGCTTCTTATCGGATTCGTGGTATCCCGGGGTATCGAGGAACACTATCTGACCGGCCTCACGGTTGATGATACCCCGGATGGCATTTCGGGTTGTTTGGGGAACCGCTGAGGTTATGGCTACTTTTTCACCGCAAAGGGCGTTAAGCAGGGTTGATTTTCCCGCTGATGGGCGGCCGATTATGGCCGTAAATCCGCATTTCATATTAAGCTCTCTCCAATATATGCTTGTCTCGGTGTACCGCGCTTACTATATTACTTTAACTGACCCGGGGTTAGTGCAGTCTCGCTTATCATTTTAGCGGCTTTGCGATATTCTTTAAATGCGGACTTACCGCGAGAGGAACTCGAGTGATTTATCTGAAAGACGAAGAAAAAGAGGGAAAAGGGGAAAAGGAAGGATTAGACGGTCTTCAGGCCAAACTTCTGAAAACCCGGACCATATTGCTTTCCGGCGGTATCGATAAGGAAATGGCCGAGAAGCTGATAAAGCAGATGCTTCTCCTGGAAGCTGACGGGGACGATCCCATTAAAGTTTTCATTGATTCCCCCGGCGGGGATGCCGATGCCGGATACGCTATCTTTGATATGCTCCGGTTTGTAAAACCTGAAGTTATCACCGTTGGAATGGGAACTGTGGCCAGTGCCGGAGCTCTTGTTCATCTGGCAGCTATGAAAGAAAACCGGCTCAGCCTGCCCAACGCCCATTTTCTGATTCATCAGCCTCTCTCGGGTATCCGGGGTGTGGCCACGGAAATTGAAATTCATGCCAGGGAGCTGGAAAAGCTCAGGGCTAAAATCAACAAACTGATTGCCGATGAAACTGGACAGGATGTTAAAAAAGTGTCCGAGGATACCGACCGGGACTACTGGCTGAATGCCGAAGAAGCCCTGGAATACGGGTTGATTTCCAGGATTATCACCAACCGGAGTGAGTTGGTTTAATTTTTTACGGATTTATTCTCCAGATCGTTTACGCTGTTTTCCATCCTGATAGCTCTGCGTTCCAGCTCTTCCCAGCTTTTATTCAGGTTTTTCAGATGGGTGGAAGCTGTGGCCAGGGGTTTAATCAGAGCTGTGAAATCCCTTCTCAGCCGGTCTACTCTACGGCGTAATTCCTGTCCCTCTGCGGGGAGAGACAGTCCCTTGAGCCCGTAGGATACCGTCTGCAGATAGGCGAAAAGACTCATGGGTCCGACAGGAAGTACATGACGGTTCAGGCACTCTTTCATCACAGTCCCATCATCATCCCTGAGCAGTCTGTAGTGCATGTTTTCAGCCGGTATGTACATCAGTGCGAAGGACAGGGTTCCATCATCGGGTCTGATGTATTTTGATGAAATTGCTTCAGCATGGGATACGATGGTACGTTTTACCTCTCCGTTCATTCCCAGGTTCTCATCCTTCAGCCAATTTTCCAGACGTTCCAGGGGGAATTTCGAGTCAACAGGAACCAGCCGGGCTCCCATGCGTATCACAGCATCCACCCTGGTACCGTCAGGGAACGGGTACTGAGCTGTCCACGAGCCTTCGGGGAGCCATGCCCGGAGCAGTTCTTCCAGCAGTGACTCTCCGAACCCTCCACGAACTCTGGGGATACGGAAGGCATTGTCCAGACCTTCAACCCGTTCACCGATACGGTCCAGGGAATCCAGTTGCCGGGATATTCTGTGCAGAAGCTCTGAATGAATATCTGCTCCGCCACCGAAATGCTTCAGAGCATAACGGGATCTGATAAGAGCGATACCAAGAATGACTGCAATTATTCCGGCGACTATTCCGGGAATCCAGGGGTTTTCGATAAGAATCATGGGCCTATCATACACTCACTCGCAGAATTAACATGGACTTTCAAGCGTAAAATTGGCTATCATGATTTCTAAATGCAGTATCCAGATTACAACGCTTACCGGCACAGGATTAAAGACGATGCAATCCTGCCGGATGGATTCCAGGCGGCCACTGTACCGTTGGAGTTTATCCCCCGGGAATTACCTGAGGCCGGAAAACAGTCCATGAACCTCGCACTGATAAGACTCAGTGAACCTGCAAGTTCCTTTGCCGGTGTTTTTACCCGGAACGCCTTCCCCGGCTGGCCGGTTATCCTGGGCAGGAATCTGCTGGATGTCCCGGAGATTCAGGGTGTTCTTGTGAATAACAAGGTGGCCAATGTGGGTGCAGAGGGCGGAATAGCCGCTTCAGAACGTCTCTCCGGGCTGACATCGGAGATTTTCGGGGATTCAGCCCCTTATATTCCATCCTCCACCGGTGTAATCGGCTGGTCTTTACCCCTTGAGGCTATGGAGTCGGCTCTTCCGGGTTTAAAGGAGAGCTTGCAGTCCGATTCTCTGCTGCCCTTTGCCGAGGCTATTATGACGACGGATGCCTGGCCCAAAACGCGGTCGGAGAAATGCGGTGAAGGCCGGATTACCGCCACGGCTAAAGGGGCGGGAATGGTGGAACCTGATATGGCCACTATGCTGGCTTTTTTTCTTACGGATATTGACGTTCCTCGGGATACTGCCCGAGCCATACTTTCGGAAGTGGTGGATGAGAGTTTTAATCGAATCAGTATCGACGGGGAAACCAGTACCAGTGATACGGTGCTGTTACTGTCATCCGGGCGGAAGCCCTATCCCGGGGATGAGGCCTTCCGGCATTCTCTGATGAGAACTGCCGCTGAATTATAAACACACCAGTCAGCATAGAAATCGAGCATCACCATCTTATTTTCCTGCTTGGCCTGAGCTAACTTCTTCTGTAAATCTTCATTTGATTTTATTTTCTCAAAAGCCACATGCTGGACTTTAGCAGAGCCATTATTGGCTGAGCTATAAGCAAATGAATTTT
>JAUUYD010000209.1 GCA_030590585.1 Spirochaeta sp. | reverse complement strand
GTCCTCCTGGGCCGGTTCGCCATAACAAAGATTATCCAGCTTTTCCCATCCCGACCGGGTTTGTCTGCCCCGTTGCGCTTTTTCCGCGCCCTGGCCGACCCGAACCTCCGACCTACGGGTTCGAAGCCCGGTACTCTATCCAGCTGAGCTAAGGACGCTTGGTCGGTTATATTACATAACCTTTAGGGTGGATGACGGGGTTTGAACCCGCGACAACCAGAACCACAATCTGGTGCTCTACCAACTGAACTACATCCACCATGTCAGGGCATTTTTTACCCTTATAGGCGGGGACGTGTCAATACGGGGGCTGGACGCGAAGCGCCGGAGGACGTATTCTCTGCCGGCACGAAGAGGATACTTTATGGAACTGACAAAAATCCAGCGCCGATGGCTTGCGAGTAAGGCCCAGAGATTAAAACCGACTGTTATGATTGGAAAAGAAGGCCTTTCGGAGGGTGTCACAGCCCAGACTGATGCGGAGCTTGAGGCTCATGAGCTCATCAAAGTGCGCTTTGTGGGTCATAAGGAATTTATCGAAGAGATTGCACCCCTTCTGGCGAACGGGACAAACGCGGCACTGGTTCGGACCATTGGTCATATTGCTGTTCTCTACCGTCCCCGGGAGGACGAGGACAAGCGGGAGATTGTGCTGCCCCGGAAGTAGAAAATGGCGAATGTCAAATGCTACCAGAGGATGGAAATTGCGTATTTTCGGATTTCATTGTCCTTAGTCATCATCGTCATGTTTTCAAACAGAGATTGAGCAACCATCAACCTGTCGAATGGATCTCTGTGGTGGAAGGGAAGATCAACCAGTGCTTCCAGGTGACTCTTTTGGATTTGCAGCCATTTAATACTGTTCAATCGCATTTCTTTCTCAATAATTCTTTCCCAGTCTCTGGCAAGCTGAAGTTTCCCCAGTGAAATTTTAATGCAGATTTCCCAATACCCAGCCATACTGAAGAACAATTCAGTTTCAGGATTATTGAAAGCCTTCACAGCTTCTTTTCCCAGTTTCTCATCTCCGTTTATTGCCCAGAGAAGAGCATGGGTATCCATGAGAACTTTCATGAATATTCTTTAAAATCATCCAGTGGGGCATCAAAATCTTCAGACATATTCACAATCAAGCCGGATCCGCCCCCTAACCGGCGTTTTTCCCCCGGAGGAAAGAGGCCTTCCAACCGGACAAGAGGCTGCTTCCCCTTGGCGATAATAACTTCTTCACCCTCAAGTGCCAGGCGGATATACCGGGAGAGATGAGTTTTTGCTTCATGAATGCTGGCTTGTATCATATTAGGAATTATATCCCTGAAAGAATGCTTAGTCAAAATAAATGACTAATTTTTACTCTATAACCAGATGTTCTTCCCAGCCGAAGAGCTTAGCAGCTCGGATAAATCTTTCATCCGGAGCAGCTGTGAGAGAAATCCTCTCTCCGGTAACAGGGTGCAGGAACGAGAGTCGGTGCCCCCGGAGCATCAGGCCTTCAATACCGGTTTCTTTTTTCCAGATTCTGTTCCGGGGATTGTCTCCGTGGGAGACATCGCCGAGGATGGGGTGATTTTCAAAAGCCAAGTGGCGCCGAATCTGGTGGTAGCGGCCGGTTTCAAGTATGCATTCCACTAGGGAGTAACGGCTTGTCGGGAAGAGGCCGTCGGACCAATCGGCTTCGGCTGCGGCCAGGTTCCGCCACCGGGTGGATGCCTCGCGTTCGGGCTTACCGGGGGCCTGTCGAATAGGGCGGGAAATGGTACCCCCGCCATTCATCCAGCCGCGAACAACACAAAGGTAGCGTTTGTCCATTACTCCGCCATTTCTTAAGGCCTCACCCAGCTTTGATGCGGTTTCGGTATCTTTGGAAAACAGGAGTACACCACCCACAGGGCGATCCAAGCGGTGGGCCGGGTAAAGTCGTTCATCCCTGAGTTCCTCAAGAATGGATTGTACGCTGTCTTCTCCACGGGACATGTTTGTGGGATGGACGTGAATATCCCGTGGTTTATCCACGGCGAGGATTTGCTCGTCTTCGTAAAGTATTGGAATGACCGGATTCATACCGATGCCGTGATGATGAGCAGGGCGGTTTCCCAGTGGACGGTTCTGCCGGTGAGTATGGCTTTCAGCCGGGCGGAAGTTTGTTCCCACTCATTATCTCCCATCCCGGCGGCCATTTCAGCTCCGTAACATCCACTTCGTTCGCTTGAAAGCCATGTATTTAATAGCGCCTCGGCCAGCAGGCGTTTCTCACCGACTTTGCGGCTTGTCACTGAAACATCTTTCCACCCCGACTTATCAACGAGCCTGGTAATCGGGTCAGGGGCCTGGTGGGAGGAAAACCCTTTGAGAACTTCCCTTTCGCAGTCCCTGAATCGCTGTTCGTCTGCTTTATCCCAGACCGCAGATGGGAGTAGATCCGCCAGAGTTGTGCCGGCGCCGGGATGGGGTTCGGCCAGAAGGAGTTTTCCCCCATTGTCAGTCAGTTCCAGGGCCGTTTTCAGTAATGCTGCCCGTTTAGCCTGTGTTTCAAAGCGGGCCAGCCAGTTCCGTCCCAATATCACATCGTAACGGGTGTCGCCGGCGGAAAGAATCTTGATGGTATCGGGTGATTCCATGCTGCCGACATGAAGTTCGGGCCGTTCGGCTGCCGGCAGTCCGCCGGCGAGCCAGCTTAAGGC
This sequence comes from Spirochaeta sp., assembly GCA_030590585.1. Next base: position 2,605 of record JAUUYD010000209.1, on the reverse strand, counting down.
ATCGTAAGATCTGCTGCTGCCGCATAATGCTGTAACGCCGCCTTCAGGGACCCTGCGGTGTGCCTCCCAGATGAGGGTTCCCGATGGATCTGAGGGTATGAGTACCCGGTGGTGACGACGGGTTTTCCATCCCTCGAAGAGAAGGTTCCGCACTGAAACAGCCAGAGGCTCCTGGGATGATTCGGTACGTCTCACCCAGCGCTGCCTCTCATCATCCCCGGGGGAATATGTGAGTACTTCGCCGATTGCCTGGTTATCCTCATCAAGCATCGCTGCCACTTGAGCTTCCCTTCTTGCCAGAACGCTGTCCCTGATATCACCCTCGTAACCGAGCTCTCCCGGGCGGTAGAATACACGGCCTGAGAGACCGTCGGGGAGGTATTGCTGAGCGGTCCAGTGTTCCCGCCAGGCATGAGGGTACTTGTAACCCTCACCATGGCCGAAAGCGTGTTTATCCCGGTTTGCATCCCTGAGGTGGCTTGGTACATCCCCGTTTTTTTCTTCCTCCACAGATTTCAAGGCATCAAAGTAACCCAGGGCGGAGTTGGATTTCGGGCATGTGGCCAGGTAGAGGGCGGCATGGGTGAGGTGATACTGACCTTCGGGCAGGCCCACCCTGTCGAATGAAGCGGCGCAGGATTCGACGATACCAAGGGCCTCCGGTGCAGCCAGGCCGACATCCTCACAGGCGCTGATGAGCATACGCCGGAAGATGAACCGGGGGTCTTCACCGGCCCGGATCATCAGGGCCATCCAGTAGAGAGCGGCATCGGGATCTGAGCCCCTGATGGATTTGATGAATGCGCTGATGGTATCGAAGTGGTAATCGCCTTCCTTGTCGTAGAGAACAACCTTGCGCTGAATGCTCTCTTCAGCTGCGGCGAGACTGACTTCGATGGTTTCACCATCAGCCGGGGGAAATGAATCGGGACTTGTTTCCACTGCCAGCTGCAGGGCGTTGAGCAGGCTTCGGGCGTCTCCGGCACTGATGTTCACCAGATGTTCCAGGGCCCCGGCATCGAAAATCACCTTCCAGCGGCCGTAGCCCCTATCCCTGTCATCCAGGGTCTGATGGGCGATGGTGCCCAGGTGGGATTCATCCAAACCGGTGAGCTGGAATACCCGACTGCGGCTTACCAGAGCCTTGTTTACCTCAAAGTAGGGGTTTTCGGTTGTGGCTCCGATGAGGATAACCGTGCCGTTTTCAACCCAGGGTAAAAGGGCGTCCTGCTGGGATTTGTTCCAGCGGTGTACTTCATCCACAAAGAGAATGGTCCGCTTGTCATGAAGGCTTCGGGCATCTTTGGCTCCGGCTATTTCCCTTCTGATGTCCGCCACCCCGGCCAGTACGGCGTTCAAGGTGACAAATCGGCTCTTTGTACTCCCGGCGATTACCCGGGCCAGGGTGGTTTTTCCCGTTCCCGGGGGGCCGTAGAAGATGAGGCTTGAAAGCTGGTCGGCATCGATGGCCCGGCGTAACAGCCGTCCGGGGCCGACAATGTGTTCCTGACCCACAAACTCATCAAGGTTCCGGGGCCGCATGCGGGCGGCCAGGGGTTCGGTTGAGGGGGCATTCCCTTCAAACAGATCCATCTGTTCTCTTACACCAGCTTCCGGATTTCTTCCTTACCCTTACTGAGTATCTCGGCGTACTGTGCATCGAGACGGGCGAACTCTTCCGAGAGTACCTTACCGAATTCCGGGTCCTGCTCAGGAGTCAGCCTTACAGCCTGACCAGTCTTTTGTTTAAGCTGCTGCTCTTTCTGCCGGAGTCGGGGCTCCCATTGGGTTTTTAACTGCTCTTCCAGCTGGCCGATGTTTTGAAGGTACTGTTTGAAGAGCTCATCGTATTGATTCAGGAGATATTCAAGATTCTTTGCATCAGCTCCCTTACTTCTGCCCAGACTTTTCAGAGCGTCGGCTATCGGAGGGTAGCGGTTCAGATCGGATTCAAAACGGGGCAGTGTGAGATTGGCCAGCAGTGTTGTGACAACTCCCAGCTTGAACCAGTTCTTTTCATCACCTTGTAATGTCTCAACTCCATCCTGCAATGAAACGGATTTCGGATTACTCAGATATTTACCCGCAGCGGATTGCCCTTTACGGGTATATTCGTCTTTTCTGACAGCCTCTTTATCCACCGCGACATCGGCGGTGCGCTCCAGGGCCAGTTCCAATGCTGATTTTATCTTACTCATGATGATACTCCCGGTAAAAAGATACGCTTCTTAAGCGGACACGACAAGGATGAGAGAGGGTGAGCCGGGCAAGTGAGGGTATTCTTTTAAAAAAGTCCGTAGAACCCGTCGGTAACCAGACCGTCAACAATCTCGTCATTATCATCTGAAGGCAGTTCCGAGAATATCTGCTCACTGTAAGCAAAGCCGATGAACAGAGGAGCCCTGTTCCCGGTATTCCGGGCCTCCTGTCGAATTCCTGATATGAACTTGTCGTAGTAGCCGCCGCCTCTTCCGAGGCGAGAGCCCTTATTATCAAAAGCTAAACCGGGAACCAGTACAAGAGCAGGTTTGGGTGAGCTGACATTATCCCAGGCCTCCATCTTCGGTGAAGGTTCCCGAATCCCGAAGATCCCTTTTTCAAAAGG
>JAUUYD010000288.1 GCA_030590585.1 Spirochaeta sp. | reverse complement strand
GTCAAAAACAACGATTCGGAAAATAATATCCGAAACTTTCAATTACAAGCTGTACCGGAGCTGGGAGGAAATCCAGCCCGATTATGAATTTGAAATCAGTTGTCAGAAATCAGTACCCGAGGCCATCATAGCATTTCTGGATTCTGATGATTTCGAAGGAGCGATAAGAAACGCAATAGCTCTCGGAGGAGATGCCGATACCCAGGCTGCTATCGCCGGTTCAATTGCCGAGGCTTTCTACGGCGGAATCCCGGATAAGTTCCTGGCCTTTGTCCTTCCAAGATTACCCGGAGATATCCTGGAAAGTGCCCTCAGGTTCTCCCGGAAATATCTTCCGGAGAAGACATTTGAGGCCCTGAAAAGTGAATCTGATTTAAGATCTGATGAGAATCCAAACAGTCTCAATTCTTTAAGGAACCGCTACAGCATCCTTCTCCACAGCGAGACTCAAGAAAAACTCAAAAAATATGCTGCTGCATGTAGAAAAACACCAAACCTTCCGGGTGAGAGGCTGAAAGAACGTCTTTCAGTACCCCTGCCGTGGAAGATGGATTCCGAGGGGCTCTTAAGAAGCCTGCTTGAAACAAAAGTTCCCTGCATTTTTGCAGAGAGTTCACTCGTAGGGGATGGATCGGATTGGAACAGGGAAGAACTCAGTCTGCTGGGGGATATCAGCATTGCCGTACCCGTTACCGTGTTTGACAACGCTGAGCACCATGCTCCGGAGGTCTATGAGAAACCATTCCAGGCAACGCTCTGCTATACACCCGGTGCCCTTCTGACCAACGGACAGGGGCATATCCCGGTAGATTGGGGCGTAGTAAAAAATGGCAGAATTGATACTGAAGGGTATTTCAAACTCTATGAAAGGCGCCTGCTTCCGGTACTGAAGTATGCCGGTATCATGGCCCGGCAGCAGGGGAAAAAGGCACTGATTACCATTCCCGGCCTGGGTTGCGGCCAGTTTGCCGGAGAGTTTCGCGGCTCACTTCAAACTTATCTCCGGGACGCGCTGTTTGAGATATTAACAAAACATCAGCACGAACTGACCGGCATTCGAGCCCTCTGGTTCGACCCCTACCGGGGATGTCCGAAGGAACGGCGGGAAATCGGCAGTATCAGTTTCTTCATCAGACCACTTACAGCCGATTCCCTGAAACATCCCCAACTCTGCCATCCGCAATCCTATGAGGAGAAAGATGATGACTTCTCAGAATGCAGCCTCTTCAGCATCGTCGCCTGGGATCATGTATCCTGGCCGGGAAACGATTTTTTTCATGGGAGCCGTTCAACCGATGACGGGGTTAAGGCCGCAGCAACTGACAGCATGTTCAGAATCACCGGTGTTCGGGGAAAATACGATTCACGTACACACTGTTACCTTCCACCGGAAGGTTATGCAAACTGGAACGAAGTGATTGAGGAGAATCAGATGAAACTGAGAGCCATCAATAATGTAATAACCGTCAGTGCTTAGGTCAGCTCCCGGGCTTCCAGATAATACCTCTTTTCAACAGCTTCCCCGATACTGAAGGTTTTCCGGGGGTAGGGTCCGATTTCGGTAATCCGCCGGAAGAAGCTGCTTTTGTCCAGATTCGGCAGGATTATCCCCAGACGGTCTTTTTCGGAGCCGGCGGCTCCCACGAGTTCCATTACAGAATCTTCGCCGTGAATATAGTCAATTTCCGCATCGGAATGATCCTTGAGATATTCATCCAGGGCTTCCTGCAGGGGTTCAACCGCCAGGCGGCCTTCGGGTACTTGTATTTTCCAGTTGGTAAATGAGCCGTCAGGGGAAACAATACCGATCATTCCGCCGGTGGAGCCGTTGCCGTTATGGCTGCGGCTGCCGCTGGGGGCAGCCACAGTTTCGGCTCCCAGTTTGTTCTCCAGATAAGCCTTCAATTCTTCAGAATCAGCACCGAAAATCACCCGGTGAATGGGATGAAAGGGCAGTCCCGAATCGTGAATATTCTCCACTTCCACCAGAGCATAGCGGGAGGGATGATCCGAAGGGGCGCCGGCTGCTTTTTTCTCCCGCCAGATTTCCCTTGCCGAGGCCAGGGAGTGGTTTCCATCGCCAACGGCAAAGAGAAGATCGGCACGGGAAGCCAGGGTTTCAAATGCACCGGCTAAGTCATCCATTCCGTTTTCCGGGACAAAACGGCCAATGATATGACCGCCGTCCTGCATCAGATCGAAATCGTACACTTTTACATCAGCGGCATCTGCTGCAGCTTCAGCGGCCCTCATCACCAGATTCTCAGGGTCGTCGATGAGAATCAGGATATGGGGAAGATCCAGCAGAGCATCACGACGGACAGCCATTCTTGGAGGCAGGCGGTCTCTAATGGTACCTTCGGTCGGGCGAATAGGGCTCTTAGAACCTTCGGAAAAGTCATAGGATTCGAGGTCAATTGCCAATACCAGCCCCTGACGATTACTGACGTGAGTGGTGGATCGATTCACCAGCATGAATCCGGGATTCAGTTTGGTCAGCACGCCCTTCTCCATGACCTCAGCCATGGCTGAATTGGCCTTTTCGGCCCTTACATCCCGATCCCCGTCTTCCAGATAACACTCAGGAATAATCAGGTTCAACGCCGAGGGAGCATCTCCCACCAGACGGTCCGTCTCATCCCAGTAATCACGCTCAGATGAGAACTGATCGCAGGCAATAACAGCCCATTTCTCCGGCGCAGTCGAAGCACCGGGAACCAGGATTTCCGGAATGGCAATTCCCAGTTTTTCCAGGCGCTCGTGAGAGGTCAATCCCCATACTCCAGCATCTCTTTATCATCGGTGATATACGGAACTTTGATATTAAAGCCCTTGTAAACCATAAAAGATTCTATGGAATCAATCCGATCCACCTTGCTCAGCTCTTCACTCAGGAACTCCAGATGGCCAAATCCATGCTTTAAATGAACAGTAACTATCAGGTCGTAGCGGCCGGTAACAACACCCACCGAAACCACCCGGTTAAGCCGGCTGATTTCCTCACCCTTCAACACATAGTCCATATCTTTAAGCTTGACGCCGATGTAAATAATCTTGTGGCTGGCCATGGCTTCGGGGTCAACAAAACCGGCAATTTTAAGTATACCTTCACCTTCAAGTTTACGTACCCGGGCCTTGATGGTATTCTCCGAAACGCCCAAAGCCACGGCAATCTTCTTGTAGGATTTCCGCCCTTCCTGCAGGTGGCCGATTATACCCATGTTGAGTCGATCCAGACGAAACATCAGCGTACTCCTTTATTCAGCTGAGGTAATTTCAAAAACCGCTAAGCGTTTTTAGCGGCAAAATCAGACATGAAGGATGTTAAGCGATTCACACCTTCCATTGTCATGGCATTGTAAAGGGAAGCCCGGCAGCCGCCGACACTGCGGTGACCTTTCAATCCTATAAGCCCCGACGCAGTGGCTTCCTTGATGAAAACCGCTTCTTTGTTTTCATCGGCCAGGCGCCAGACGATATTCATGGAAGAGCGTACCGAGCTATATACCGGAGAGTAATAAAAACCGCCTGATGAATCGATGGCATCATAAAGAACCGCCGCCTGGGCATCATTCTCAGCGGCTACTGCCTCGGTTCCGCCCCGGGCCTTCACCCCTTCAAGAACGAGTTTAATACCCCAGATTGGGAACACCGGAGGGGTGTTGTAAAGGGAGTTGGCCTTGGCATGAACGCTGTAGTTCAGATAAGCACCCAGAGTATCTGAAGAACGTTTAAGAAGAGCGTCTCTGATAATAACTATGGCGACACCTGAAGGTCCGAGATTTTTCTGGGCGCCGGCATAGATGACACCGAACTTGCTGACATCCACCAGGCGGCTCAGGATGTCACTGGACATATCTGCAATCAGAGGCACGTCTCCGGTTTCGGGAAAGGATTTAAACTGTATCCCGCCGATTGTTTCATTGCTGGTAATATGCAGATAAGAAGATCCATCCGAAGGTTTCAGAGCTGCCGGATCGGGAAGGTTTTTAAAACCGTCCGCCGAACCATCGAACAGGACATTCACTTTACCGACTTTTTCGGCTTCAACTATGGCTTTTTTGGCCCAGGTTCCGCTGTTGATGTAATCCGCGGTTCCGCCGGATGTAAGCAGGTTCATAGGCAGCATGGAGAACTGCAGTGTTGCGCCGCCGCCGATAAACAGTACCGAATATCCTTCGGGAACTCCCATCAATTCCCTGATAAGGGAAATTGTATCCTGATGGACTTTGTCATAGACAGCACCCCGGTGGCTCACTTCAACCAGGGACAGCCCTGTACCCTGGTAATCAACCATATTTTCGGCGAGAGACTCGAGAACATCGACGGGTATCATGGAGGGACCGGCTGAGAAATTGACTGGACGGCTCATGGCATATGCTCCTTAATTGTTGAACTCAAAGCTATACTGCCAGCCT
>JAUUYD010000348.1 GCA_030590585.1 Spirochaeta sp. | reverse complement strand
TGTCCAAGCAAGCATGGACACATCTCTCGCTCTCCTTGCCCGTACCTTCGGTCTCAGCTGCGTCGAGTCGGTACTGCTCAAGCAAGCTTGATCAGTACTCTCATTCTCCTTGTTGATCGGACTTTCCACGTCCGCCCGCCTATAATGCAAAAGGCCACCCCGATGGGATGGCCTTTTGCATATTTACCGGCGGTACTCCAAGTACCAACTTTGTTGGCACTTGGGTGCGGTCTGCGTCGGCTCGGATATGTCCAAGCAAGCATGGACACATCTCTCGCTCTCCTTGCCCGTACCTTCGGTCTCAGCTGCGTCGATTCGGTACTGCTCAAGCAAGCTTGATCAGTACTCTCATTCTCCTTGTTGATACCTCCGGTTTCAGCTGCGTCGATTCGGAACTGCTCAAGCAAGCTTGATCAGTACTCTCATTCTCCTTGTTGATCGGACTTTTCAAGTCCTCCCGAAGTCAATAATGAGGTGTTAGGAATATCGGTTAGTATAGACAGACTTCTCGGAAGATAAGAATGATTTACCGGCGGTCGGACTTGAACCGACACGTTCTTGCGAACAACAGATTTTGAGTCTGTCGTGTCTACCAATTTCACCACGCCGGCAGGGGGTGTGAACGGAACTGGATTATAGGACGGGTGAGAGAAAGGGTCAACTTGAGATTGAGCCATGGCAGGGCCGGGGAGTCTGCCGGACCTGGATTCTTCTGCTTATCGACGCACCTTTAAAGCTTTCTTTTCGATATCCATCCTGCCGGCTGCAACTGCCGCGGCTTGTTCTGCCAGGTAGTTTTGTACCCGGAATATCGGTTCTCCCTGAGCCGGTCTGTTCCTTTCCCATTTCCCGTTCGGGTGAAGTCTCCATGATCGGCAATTGTCTTTGAAATAACTGTCGAGTATTGAGCCGATCCGGCGCTTATGTCCCGAATCGGCAATGGGAAAGAGCAGTTCAACCCTCCTGTCGAGATTCCGGGCCATCCAGTCGGCGCTTGAAAGATAGACTTCCGTTCTGCCGCCATTATGAAAGACGAAAGCACGGGTATGCTCAAGGAAGGTATCGATGATGCTTATTACCTGAATATTTTCGCTGAGGCCTTTAACACCGGGTCTCAGGCAGCAGGTTCCTCTGATGTTGAGATTGATTTTTACTCCCGCATTGGAGGCCTCATACAGAGTTTCGATAATTTCCTCATCCACCAGTGAATTCATTTTGGCGGTAATACCGGATTCTTCTCCCTCCAACGCTCTTTTCTTTTCACGAAGTATGAGTCTTAAAATCTCCCGTCTCAGGGTGAACGGAGCCATGAAGAGCGTTTCAAGTTGAGGGTCGGAGGAATAACCGGTAATAGCGTTGAACATCAGGGCAGCATCACGGGTGTAATTGTCTCTGGCTGTCATTAAACCGATATCGGTGTAGAGTTTTGCAGTTGTACCGTTGTAATTACCCGTAGACAGATGCAGATAACGGCGAATCCCTTCATCTTCCCTTCGAATTACCATCAGAGCTTTTACGTGAACCTTTAAAACTTCCAGACCGAAGATAACAATGGCTCCGGCTTTTTCCAGTCTCGCGGCATTACTTATATTGGCGCCTTCATCAAATCTGGCTTTCAGTTCCACCAGAACCGTTACCTGCACACCTCTTTCAGCCGCTTTTATGAGGGCATTTACAATGGATGAATCCCTGTCGGTACGGTACAAGGTCATTTTGACAGCCAGAGTGGCGGCATCTTCAGCCGCTTCCTCCACCATTCTGATTACAGGAGCAAAAGTTTCATATGGGTGATGCAGCAGAATGTCCCGCTCCTTGAGTGTCGCCCATATGTCATCACTCTCCGACAGGTCTTCAGCGGATTTTGGACCGGGTCGGGAAGCTCGGAGATTTTCAAATCCGGGTATCAGCAGAAGTTTTGAAAAGGCTGCCAGGTTAAGAGGGGACTGAAGGTGGAAATGAATTGATTCGACAATGTTCAGCTTTTCTCTCAACTGACCGGCAAGTGCGGCATCCCCCCTGGTTTCCAGTCTTACAGGAAAACTTTTATTCCGGTTCTCAAGAACTTCTTCAATTGCGGCGATAAAATCATCATCCCGCTCTTCGTCGACATTCATGTCGGCATCTCCGGTAATCCGGAAAAAACATGATGATTCAACTTTATGACCCGGAAAGAACTGTTCTCCACGGGTTTGAAGGATATCTTCCAGCAGTATGATTATTCTTTTCTTTCGGGAGATGTGGAGATTCCTGAACCGTTCAATATTGTCCGGCACTCGTATTACCGCCAACCTGCTGTCATCCAGGGAAAATGCAATGTAAATGTGGTTCTGTGAAACAATAGAGCTGAGGGCTGAGTCCTTCGGGATGGCAAGAGGGGTAACTGACGGGAATATCTCGGTTTCAAAAATATGATCAGCTTTCTGATTTTCTTCTGATTTCCATTTTTCAGGACTGAGTATCTTCAGTCCGTTGTTTGCGAGTTCCGGGATAATAATCCGGCTGACTGCCCGATCCTGTCTTTTTATAACTTTTCCAGCCTCTTTGAGCAGTTTGTTCAGGGTTCCAGCTGAAAGAGGATCATCATTTTGTATCTTTCTCATTAAGCCGGCGATTCGAACCTTAAAAAACTCATCGTAATTTGAGCTGGTTATTGCAATGAAGTTCAAACGATCCAGAAGTTTATTATCGACGCGTAAAGCTTCATACAGAACCCGTGCATTAAAATCATTCCAGGAAAGCTCTCTTTGTATGTACCTCTTACTCTTCATCCAAGTCTCAAACTTTCATCAAACTGCAGGAATATTTTCAAGCCGAAAATATTCTCGAATAAATCACCCTTCTCAGCCAGGCTTATCTCTTCCATGGATAAATCTTCGGGACATGAAGTTTGTATTATAAGTCTGTCATCTTCAATCTTCAGTTTACTGATAAGGACTTTCTGTGAATGAGATCGATCCAGCGCATCGGCAACCCTGAGAAGGGCGGATAGTTTCTGAATAACAATGCGGTCAGTTCGATTCAGACTCATATACTGGCTGTGGGAACGCTGAGGTTTTGCCCTTCTGTGATATCGGACGATATGACTGACAATTTCCTTGTCCGCGGCCGACAGCCCGATGATATCTGAATTGTTAATGATGTATTGGCTGTGCTTATGGTGGCTGGCGGCACCAATGTAACTCCCGATATCGTGGAGTAACGCCGCAGCTTCCAGAAACAGGCGATAAGAACCCATCAGACCAAGTTCGGCGTTAAGGGAGTCGTAAAGCAGAACAGCCTGTTTTCTGACAAATTTTGCATGGTTCATATCAGAGTGATAATGCCTGGCCAGGCTTTCAGACCCGGTAATAACCTGCGCACTGAAGATTTCCCTCAAAGCATTCCTTCCCGCCGCATAGTTTATCAGCAGCCCCTGCCTGAAATTGGTAGAAGGAATCAGTATTTCTTCGGCCTTTGTAAAATCGATGAGCGCGTTAAAAACAACCATTGCGGGATAGAACAGTTCGGCTTCGTTTAATGGGAGTCTCAGCCGTGTTATCATTTCCTCCGGGCTCCAGGATTCAATATCCTTCATGAAATCCATGAAATCGTTTCCCGGAATAACCCTCATTTCTTCAGTCAGGTTGTATCCGAGATGCAACGCAGCAAGACGGGCATCATTACCGACAGCAACAAGTTTCGATATTTTTGATAAACCGAGTTCGTGAGATAATCCTTCGAGTGTTCTTGATACATGATCTTTGAAGAATCTTCTGACATTACTGATATTACCGCCGACCTTTTGATCGAGTTTCTGGTAATACCGCAATGTTCCAATGGGCAGGCTGTGTGATTGGGAGATTTTCCCTTTTTTGAGAATCATCATATCG
>JAUUYD010000132.1 GCA_030590585.1 Spirochaeta sp. | reverse complement strand
GAGACTTTGCCGATCTGATGAAATACATCGGAAAATTCGTTCTGGTGATGGTGGTGGCCTTGGCACTGGTGTACGGCATCATGGCCAGTCTCTTTGAATCTCTCAAAGATCCATTCATCATATTTCTATCCATATTCATGATTATTCCCGGTATACTTCTGCTTTACTCCTTCATGAACCTGCCGATGTTCGGTATCAGTACCCCCTTGTCCATGTTCTCCGCCGTAGGTCTTCTGATGCTGGTGGGTATCGCGGTAAACAACGGTATTGTTCTGGTTGACTACATGAATCTCTTAAGGGACCGGGGAAACTGTATCCGTGATGCGGCCATCGAAGCCGGCGGTAACAGACTGCGGCCCATTCTGATGACCTCCCTAACGACAATTCTCGGCATGATGCCCCTGGCCTTCGGGAGCGGTGAGGGTGCCGAACTGGTTCGGCCGATCGGACAGACCATCGTCGGCGGTATGGTGATGAGTACCTTGATGACCCTCTTCCTGGTACCGATGCTCTATGCCCGGATGAACCGGAAATATGACGCAAAGCGGATTATCCAGGCTGTCTGTGAAGACCCGGATGACATGATCACCGAAGGAGCAGAAGCATGAGAGGCCTCAAACGCGTAGAAGTCATCGCCAATCACTCTGTGGAAGAGGATATTATGGATATTCTTGAGATTAAGGGATTAGCAGGCCACTTCACCAAGATACCCAGCGTCCACGGAAGAGGTGATGCCGATCCCAAACGGGGGGATCATATCTGGCCCGAGGAGAATTTCATTCTCATTATCTACTGCGATGATACCCGGGCGACAACCATTGAGGATGCGATGGAGGAAGTTCGGAAGCTTTTTCCAAACGAAGGAATCCGCTGCTTCGTCACCGGCTGAACCGGCTGACATATTCGGCCCCCCCCCCCGTCCCCCCGGGGGAGGTCAGCAAAAACTGACAATTATGTCGGTTTCTTAAGGCTCTGTTTACTTAACAGATTTACCACTTTATCAACCCTGAAGCTCTAACCCGTCTCTATTGAGGATTTATTGGCACATCTCTTGCATAAGTAAGTTTGCCATGAAAGAAACACTTACAAAGGCTGTAATGGCCTACAAGAAAACCGGAAAAGGATGGGGCAGCCTGTCAGACAGGATCTGTCTCTATATCTACAATTACCCGGGTAAATGGACCGATTGGGATGAGGACAAATGCAGTGAGTTTTTCATGTCTTTCCTTCCAAAGATTCCGGGGATAGTAAAGCGCTACCAGCCGGATTACAGATTTGAGTCCTATCTGTCCAGCAGCCTGCGCTGGTATATGAAAACCTTTACCGAAATCCAGGCAAAAAAGGAACACTACGAATACTGGGCCGCGGAGATATCCGAATCCGACGCAATAGAGAAAGTTGAAGCAGATACATTCATTAATGACTCAGCTGAGGAAGAAACCCTCCTTGAGAGCCCGGAAGACTGTCCGTTTGAGCTGGAAAAAAATGGAATGCTGAAAGATCCGGCTCTTCGCCGACGCATTCTTTACGCGGTTCTCCTCCGGGCCGCGGATGTGGACGATCACCGGATTCCCATTATCGCGACACTGGTTGATGTGGATTCCGAGTGGCTCTACCAGAGAACAATGAAAGCCAGAAAAATGATATCGGTAAAAATCAAGCGCAGGGATACGCTCAGGAGCCGCCGCAATGAATGCTGGTACCATCTCGACGGCGCCAGAAAAAGAATTGAAAATGTGTGTGACTCAAACCGCCGGTATAAGTGGGAAAGAAAGGTCCACACCTGGAGAAATCGATATAGAACAGCCTGCCATGGAATCAGAACAATGAACATCACACCGACTCATCGGGATATCGGCCGGCTTCTCGATGTACCGCCGGGAACAATATCATCGGGGCTCCACCTCTTACGAAAACGCTGGTACTCAATGGAGCACTGGACCAGTGACAGTAGTTCCGGCTAGATTCCAAAATGATGGAACTCATACTGGCCACGGGAAACCCCCATAAAAAAGAAGAACTCAGCCGTATTCTCCACCCTCACAGCATCCTCATCCCTTCAGACCTGGGTGTGAACTTCGATGCAAAAGAGACGGGAACCACTTATCTTGAGAATGCCCTTATCAAAGCTCGAGTCCTGGCTGAATCCGGGGAAGGCAAACCGGTACTGGCGGATGACTCAGGCCTTTCAGTTCCGGCCCTCAATGGGGCACCGGGAGTTTATTCGGCTCGGTACGGAAGCCAAGAAGCAGGCCGGGAGCTTGAGGCCCATGAGCGTAATGAACTGCTGCTCCGAAATATGAGCCATCTGACCGGCGATGACCGAAAGGCTTTTTTCGTATGCTGCATGGTTATGATTCTTGATGACTACCGTGTTTTCACCGCACAGGAAACCTTCAGCGGAATTATTGCAGACGAACCATCAGGTGCCGGCGGTTTCGGATACGATCCGGTTTTTCACCTTCCCCGCCGGGGCTGCAGTGTCGCCGAACTTGACGCCGTGGAAAAAGATCTGATATCCCACCGCGGCCGGGCGGGCCTGCGTATTAAAGCCGTTCTGGACAGCCTGGATATCTCACCATGAAGCCTGATGAGCCCGATGAGCCCGAAATTGAACTCTTCGACCTCGTTGATGAAAACGACCAGGTGATCGGCCGGGCCTCCCGGCAGGACGTTCACGGAAATCCCGCTCTGCTCCACCGTGTCGTTCATGTTCTGGTATTCGACAGCCGAGGCCGGATTTTCCTCCAGAAACGGGCCGACGATAAAGATGTACAGCCCGGGAAGTGGGACACATCAATGGGAGGGCATGTGGATGCCGGTGAAGATTTGGAAACCGCAGCCAGGCGGGAACTGGCTGAAGAACTGGGTATTCCCGGCTCTGCCCATCTCACCCCTCTTCATAAATACAGACACAGCAACGATTATGAGTCCGAGCTGGTGACAACCTGGATTACCCGGTGGGACGGTCCTTTTCATCTTCAAAAAAGCGAGATATCAGAGGGACGTTTCTGGGATCTGGAGGAAATTGACCTCCTGTCGGTCAGTCCTGAGAATCCCGGCCCGTTCACCCCGAACTTTCTTGAAGAGCTGAGACGCTGGCGCGAAGCGGGATCTCCCCTGCCGCCACCGGATGGTTTTAAAAGCGAACAGATCGATGTATTTGAGAAATGGCGGGGAAAGGGCCGCATCCCCGGAGGCCGGAAATCTGTTGATGCCTACTTCAATGAGACTCGTGAATGATTACATCCCTTGATACGTCAGTAATTCTGGATGTCCTGACCGACAACCAAGTAGGATGTGTAGGATCGGCTTTCTTCCGTATTCGCAATTCCCTTTCTCGTTTCTTCTGTCGTTCGGTCAATGGTTCCAGATACTGTGATGGAAATATTCTCAGTTGGTACTTTGACAAGCAGGTTAATTTCCTCCCCAGCGTTCAGCGCTTTCCAAAGGTACTTTGTCGTGTTGCTTTGGTACTCAACCCCGCTGTGAGGGAAGGTAGGTTGCATTACTTTTGATGACGATGTCGAAGAGGATGTTGTCCAGCATAGGTAAATATTGGACTGTCAGCAGGCCGAAGTATGGAGAACTCCCATGAAGAGGGTGCTGCCCTCGCAGATCGCTCAGGCGGCGGGAAACGGGGCCCTTCTCTATCTGAGATGTATCCTCTGTTTTATCTGGCTTGTCCAAGCTGAGTCGTCAATAATAGAAAATCTGGTTGAAAGTTGCCACTTGAGGTAAGAAACTATAGCAGGTTGGATGAAGTCAAAGAGGTGGCAACATTCATCCGGAATGAGTGGCACTTTTCACCGGAATACCCAATAACTTGTTCAAGATAGAGCTCTTTTAGACGCTTTGCGAGTCTGACGCCTCCCTCGAAATTCATCGCCGTGCCCAACTTGGAGTTCCGGACTAGCGAACCTGCATCAAGCTGATGAATCCTAATTATTGCCTCTCTTGTGTTCTGCATTAATTCAGATTCTTCCATAATCTTTCCACCTCGTGTCTTTGATTAGCATACAGAGTATATCAAAGTTATCTATGTTTATGTCATATTGATAAACTATGGTAACTTTAATATAATTAGTCTATGGATCCCATACTAAATCCCTATGCTCCTGGTGCTGGTGCTCCACCACCAGAGCTTGCAGGTCGTGATGCGTTTCGGGAGCGGGTGCGGATTGCCCTAGAGCGGATAAAGGCTGGTCGGTCTGCAAAGAGTGTCTTGTTGATTGGGCTGAGGGGCGTAGGGAAAACGGTTCTTCTTGATCGACTTCTTCTTGATGCAAAAGGCAGAGGCGTTGAGACCATGCGAATAGAGGCGCCGGAAAATCGGTCTCTCCCTGCAATGCTGGCGCCCCAGTTGCGGGTGTCATTACTGAGCTTATCTCGAATAGATTCGGCCAAAAACCTCGCCAACCGGGCCCTTAGAGGGCTTGCTGGCTTTGCAAAGGCTTTAAAGTTCAAATATCAGGACATAGAAGTCGGTCTGGATTTCGACCCCGAACCCGGCCTGGCAGACAACGGAGATTTAGAACAAGACCTTCAATCGTTGTTTGAAGTTGTAGGGGAAGCTGCAAGCAAGGCTGAAAAGGTTCTTGCAATCTTTATCGATGAGATGCAGTACGTAGAAGAAGCCGAGCTTGCCTCGCTTATTACGGCGCTTCACCGAATCTCACAACGTCAGTTACCGGTTATGCTGGTGGGAGCAGGTTTACCACAACTACCCGGACGGTTTGGTCGTGCTAAATCTTATGCTGAGAGGTTATTTGATTTCACAACCATTGGCCCCCTGGAAGATCCTGATGCAAAAAAGGCCCTTGTTGCCCCAGCCAAGAACGAAGGTGTTTTATATGAGATGTCCGCGATTAAAAAGGTTTTGGAGCTTACACAGGGATATCCGTACTTCTTGCAAGAGTGGGGGGCACGATGCTGGGAAGTTGCTAAAGAATCTCCGATTACAGAGACAAACGTCGAAACGGCTACGACGATAGTTATAGCGTCGCTGGATGAAAGTTTCTTTCGTGTTCGATTCGATAGACTTACGCCGGCAGAGAAGAAATATCTCAGAGCAATGGCGGGGCTAGGATCGGGCCCACACCGGTCTGGTGACATCTCGGGTATATTAGACAGAGATGTTAAAGCCGTAGCACCAACTCGCAACAGTTTGATTAAAAAAGGAATGATCTGGAGCCCTGGACATGGAGACACGGCTTTCACGGTCCCCATGTTCGACGAGTTTATGAAACGCGCTATACCAGGAGACGATTGGAGATAGGCTGGAGGGGTTCTCGGTCGGCCTATATGGTCTACTGTAATTTAGTGGATTCGCTAATCCAAACATATTTGCTAAACTCTTTCATGACTTGCCCTCCTTGATTATGGCTCTGCGCTGGGGGTTCCAACCTCTGTAGCGTAACCCACGTCTTCGAGGTTGGGCAGGTCAATACATAATGTCTAGTCTGAATACCGTCCTCGTAGAGGCCGTAACAGAGCCTCCAATCCGTTAACCTTAATCTCCCAGATTGCCGCCATCTGCCTCCCGAGTTCCCCTTCGGGAAACCCCTTCTGCTTGAACCAGAGAATGTAGTGCTCGGGAAGGTCCACCAGATAGCGCCCGGCATACTTGCCGAAGGGCATTTTCATATTGGCCAGTTTGAGCAGAGCCCGGGTATCGGCAAATATATCATCTTCTGCACCACCGGCTGTCTTATAGTTTTTTCCCGGTTTGTATTCGGGATAGTCCCGCTCTTCAATCATCCAGCAGTTTCCTCATGGCATCCATGGTTTTCAGAATATTCACCCGGTCACGGGAGGGGCCTGTTACCTCATTCTCCGGGATTCCGGCAGCTTCAGCAAGCAGGGTTTTAACCCGGGAGCCACAGAAATCGCCCTGACAGGCACCCATCCCCGCCCGGGTACGCCTCTTCACCGCATCGGTGGATTGGATGCTGAAGCTCCGGGAAAGAGCGTTGAGGATTACAGCTTCACTAACCTGTTCACAGCGGCAGACTATGCGGTCCGGAGATCCTGCAGGCAGCAATGCCGCTTATGCTGCCGCGGCGGCAGTACCCAGTGGACCGGGATGAACAACAGCCTTGCGCCTCGGGTGAAATTCCGGATTGGTCTTTAAAGGCAGACCGGCTTCGCCCAGCATGCGGACCGCCTCAAGGGCGATAGCCGGAGATGCGGTCAGTCCCGGGGATTCAATTCCTGCCAGATGCATCAACCCTGTAACACCCCCGGACCATTCAATGATAAAGTCAGCTCTGTCCGAGCTGGGACGCATGCCGGAAAAAACCCGGATGGCCTGCTTCACATCGAAATCAAGAAGACTTCGCCGGGCTGTTCGAACAATACGGGCCAGGGATTCAGGGTCAGTATTCAGATCCGAAGAATCCTGAATTTCCTGTGCATCCGGACCAAGCAGAAGATTTCCCCAGGCAGTGGGAGTCACCAGAATACCCTTGGGTCTGGGCGTTGGAGTCTGAAAAACAACTGTTTCAAGCCCTTCAGCTGTTCCCCGGCGAAAGACGATGTACTGCCCCTTTCGGGAAATGATTTTGAACGGAGACGGCCCTGCCAGGGAGGCAATCATGGCGGCACCGGATCCAGCGGCATTCACGACAAAGCGCGATTTGTATT
>JAUUYD010000479.1 GCA_030590585.1 Spirochaeta sp. | reverse complement strand
TGGCCGATATTGAAAAACTTGAACGTTCCTGAAAAACCCGTTACATATAAGTAATGAATAATGAAGAAAAAATAATCCTGCTTCTCGACTGTTTTTCCCGGAGTGAAGCCGAAGCGGCATTGACTGCTTTTGCCGAAGCCGGCGGGGATGCCTCGAGAGTTGTAGTGGCTCCTATAACGGAAATTATGGCCGCTCAGAACAGCGCTGAAGCAATCAATGCTGTGTTAGAGGGAAACTGGCCTGGGGGAACCCCCAGATCCGAAGGACGGCGCAGTGCTCAGATTGCCGGAGCAGATAAACCAGACGCCGTAGCATTGATGCGCAGTTTTAAAAGCGTTCTTCCCGGGGATGCAGACCCGGCATTCGCTCTTGTTACCAGGACAGGTATGAACTGGACTGTAGAAGAATATCTGGATCATATCCGCAAGGAGCATGATTTCATGAAAACTGCAGACCCTTCCAAAGACGCTGATATGAAAGAAATGAAATGATAAAAAAAGCGCCGTCCCCGGGTAATAACATTACTCAGGAACGACGCTCAGCGAAGGGATCTAGATATAGGCCCTCGGGAAAAGGAGGAAACCCCGGGCCTTTCGTTTCTATAAAGGAAACCACGTACTATAGGTGTGGTTACGATTAAATAAATTTTTCAGGATAAAAAATACCATGAGTGATAAAACAGCCGGAAAACGTACAATATTTCTTTCACGCTCAGAACGCAGAATAGGCGGCCGCCTTTTTTTGAGGTTCTCCGGCTTCAACGGCTTTGGAATCTCATTTCTGGGGGATGCTCCAGTTACACTACTCGCCATTTACTTCGGTGCCGGCAATATGGAATTGGGGCTTATCGCCGCAATGATACATATTTCAGGTATCGCGCTGTTGATAGTTCCAAGAATATTCAAGGGACGAAATGTGGTAACTGTGGGATTCTGGGCCTGGATGATACGGGGGTTGGTTGGTTTACCCTACTCCCTGTTGTTATTCATTCAAGGGAAGACCGCTGTCGCCCTGATAATGACTCTGTACGCCCTGTTCTGCCTTTCAAGAACCGCCGGTGTTGCCATGGTTACCACCATACAGAAAAGGCTGATGGTAAGCCGTACTCAAAGCGACCTAATCTTCAGGACTGCCACATCCTACCAGGGAAATCAGATTCTATCCCGTTTCATCAGCTTTATTATTCTTTCCCTGAAACAAATATCAGAGCTTGTCGGGCTGATCGTTCTTCCTTTTCTGGGAGTAATCTTCAACACAGCAGCGGCATTTACCCTTAAAAAAGTACCAAACCGCACGAAAGTGGACTATAAACCGGGTGAAAATCTCATAAAAATCCTCATCCGCTTTCTAAAAATCCCTCAATCCAGAAATATACTCATCCTCAGATGGATATCCCTGGCTCAACTGATTCTTTTCGGTATGGCCGTACCATTCCTGAGACGTTCGGTGGGTATTGATATCGCCAGAATATTCCTCTTCACAATCGCAATCAGTCTTGGAGCGTTTCTTTCCAGTTTGAGCCTCAGGCCCATTGCCGCCAGAGCCGGCAGCCGCCCTCTGCTGTTTTTCACCGCCATCCCCGGAGTACTGTTTTTTCTTTTATGGACCTTCATACCGGAAAATTACAGCCTTGAGGTTTTTGCAATTGCCGGTTTTATCACCATGTACGTCTTAAACGCCTCTAATCTGGCCGTAAATCGGCTGTTGATCAGTATTACACCTGATAACGGCGCTGTTGGTTTCTTTTCCATGGAAACCTTTGTGACTTCTATTCTGGCCATAATCATCGGGTTCAGTGCAGGATATCTCGCTGATATTTCCGAAATCCTTTCGAGCAGGCTTCCGATAAACGACTACGGACTGGTGTTTCTACCGGCGGCCGTCGGGTCTCTCGTTCAGGTATTATTAATCTTGAGAATCAAGGAACCCGGAAGTATGGGATTGGCCGAATCAGCCCGTATTCTCACTAATATTAATAATCTTCGTGCCTGGCAGACCATTTCCAATATTGAAACAACAGCAGATCCTATTAAGCGGAAAACCCTGATTCATTCCATGGGGCATAACCGGGCTCCGGTGGTGTCATCAGAAATTGGCAAAATTCTTGCGGAACCACTCTCTCAGGAGAAGGGAGAACTTATCGAAGCGCTGTTCCTCACCAGGCGTCCCGAACTGGCCGATTTTCTCTACGGTGAAGCTGCCGATCCAGCGGCTTTTCACCGGGAAAAGGCCATTTTTGCCTTGGGAGCTTATCCGGGAAGGGAAACGGAGAAGATTCTTGAAACACTTCTGAATGATGATGATCCCACCATCAGGGCCGCAGCCTCAAAGAGTCTTGGACGCATAGGCTCCAAAGGTCATCTTGAAAAAATAAAAGAGATGTGGCAGCAGTCGGAGAGCCTTCATGAACGCCTCGACTTTATGATTGCCATGCTGCATATGGACACTGAAAAACTGTATCTGAACGACGTGTTCTCCCCGCGGATAATCGTTTCAGGGGAGAAATCCGAGCGGACGATATTCACCCTGATTTCAAGACAGTTCGGCATGAGTCCTCCTCTGGGTATACTGTACAGGGAAGAATCCACCCATTACGGCAGGGGGCTGGAACTCCTGCTTGAGGAGTCCATGGACACAAGCTTTCTGCTTGAACAAAGCCATAACCTTGAATCCCACTGGGAGGAACAACGGTACCGGAAAATCTGGGAACTCTGCCGCTCGGCACTCAAGGAAGTCGACCCGCCTCCGGAACTTGTTCCCATAACCCGGGCCCTGCTTCAGTTTCCGATAGACATGGCGGATTCCGCCAATACCCTGGCCGTTTTGTTTTTCACATATCAGATACTGACAGCTGAGGGAGAGTCATAATGGAGGTACCCCGGGCTGTACT
>JAUUYD010000080.1 GCA_030590585.1 Spirochaeta sp. | reverse complement strand
GCGTTACTCCGGCAAGTACTTGTGTGCCCAGACCCATCATATGCTCGGTCCAGTACTGCCCCTCTTTTCCGGTGATGCCCTGAATCAGAACTGTGGTTTTCTCATCAATGTAAATACTCATGCCTGGGCTCCTGTGCCTGTACCCGTACCTGCGATGGCCACTGCCTTCCGGACCGCTTCTTCGGTGTCAAATATCGGTTCAAGTCCGGCGGACTTCAGGATATTCACCGCCTCTTCCTCGTTGGTTCCCCGGATACACGTCACGATGGGGACTGTTGGTTTCAGCTCTCTGATGGCCTCCACCAACCCCTCGGCCATCACATCCGCCCGGGCGATGGTTCCAAAGGTAACAACGAGAATCACCTTGCTTTCATTCTTGAGGCAGAGCTCCATGGCCCGTTTAGCCCTGCGGTAATTCGGTCCGCCGAACTCAAGATAGTTGGCCACCTTTCCGCCTTCATCGTTAATCAGATCGTAAACTGTGGTGGTAAGTCCGGCACCGGCACACATCAGGCTGATGTTTCCGTCGAACTGCAGATATGGGATGCCGTCGATGGCAGCTTCATATTCCGCATCGCTTTCATAATAATCCCGTCCGGGTGCGTATTCGGGATGCTTCACGATAGTCGTATCATCGATCACCAATTTCCCGTCTCCGGCGATTACCTCTCCGGTTTTTGTAATAAACAGAGGATTGATTTCCGCCAGCTCCGCATCATAGGCATCAAAGACTTTATACAGATTTTGGATGACCTTGGCTGCCGCCCTGGCCGTATCACCTTCCAGCCCCAGCTGGTAGGCTAGATTCGAGGCCTGAAAAGGAAGCAGCCCCCGGTCTACATCAACAGCTTCCCGGATGATTTTCTCAGGAGCGGTTTTAGCCAGTTCCTCAATTTCCACACCGCCTTCGGCACAGGCAATCACCAGGGCCGTAGCAGCCGCCGGATCCCAGGTTACAGAAAGGTAGATTTCAGAAGCGATATCCACAGCTTCTTCTGCGAGAATACGGCGGACGCCATAAGAAGAAGCGTATAGTTCATCGGTAATACTCTTTGCCTCAGAGACATCTTTGGCAATTTTTATCAGTCCGGCTTTACCCCGTCCGCCCATAAGCAGCTGACTCTTGAGAACCACGGGAAATCCGATTATAGCCGAGGTATCCTCAAAAGCGCCCTCGTCAAAGAGCAACCCCTTCGGTGTGGGTATATCGTACTTTTTAAAGGCCTCTTTGGCCTGGTACTCGAAAAGCTTCATTCACCTGCCCCCTCTTTTCCGTGACTATTCCAAGACTCACCGAACATCTCTTCATCTGTCGGTTTCACCACGGGAATGGGTACAGACAGCCAGGTGATATTCAGAAAATGTTTGTAATAGATATTTTCAGTGGTAATATTCCCGCCCCAGCTGCCGCAGCCCAAAGTAACGGTGGAAGGCATCCCGTTAAAGAAGTTACCGCCGTTGGCCGGAGCCTGGGGCTGGCGAATCATAATCCGGCTGGATTTCATCTCCATCCCCATGCGGTGAATATACTTCTCGTTGAAGGTATGTATTCCGCAGGAATGTCCGGTACCGGCATGGTCGGTTATCTCTTTGAGGAGACTGAAGCCCTCTTCGAAATTCGCGTATTCCCCGATGGCCAGTACCGGGCAGATCTTCTCGTCGGCATATTTTTCATCGGTAACAGGAGGAGCCGCTTCCACAGCCAGAACCCTTGTTCCCTCAGGTACTTTAATACCGGCATCGGCAGCGATGATTTCGGCGGATTTAGCGATGATTTTCGGATTGAGGGCCAGATGACCCTTTTTATTGGGAACCCACATCCACTTGGCAAGTCGGGATTTTTCCTCAGGGGAACATATGTAGGTGCCTTCTTTTTTCAGGGACGCAATCACTGCGTCAAACACGTCTTCATGAACGATGACGGCATTCTCAGAGGAGCAGCTTGTGGCGTTATCAAAAGCCTTACTCAAAACAACTTTAGCCACCGCGTCATTGACATCAGCATCTTCGGCAATTATCTGTACGGCATTCCCCGGCCCCACACCGTATGAGGGGGTACCGCTGGAATAGGCGGCCCTCACCATGGCACCGCCGCCGGTGGCCAGGACAACATCAACTTTGGCCATCAGAATGTTGGAAGCCTCGATACTCGGTTCCTCGATAATCTGAATCAGATCTTCCGGGGCACCAATTTTCTTCAGCCCCTGCCTCATCATCTCCACAGCCATGCCGGAACTCTTTTTCGCTTTGGGGTGAGGTGCATAAATTACAGCATTGCGGCCCTTGAGAATGGAGATGGAGTTACTCGCCGGGGTAGCTGTGGGATTGGTAACCGGAGTGAGGGCACCTACAACGCCCACTGGTTTGGCGTATTTTTTCAGGCCTTTTACCTTGTCTTCTTCAATCAGCCCCACCGACTTTGCGCCCTTGATATCTTTCAGGACACCTAATACCTTCCCCTTGTGTTTGCCAATCTTGTCTTTGACATTTCCCATGCCGGTTTCCGCAACAGCGGCTTCTGCAAGCTTCCGAATGTTTCCGTCTTCGTACATCTGCCAGCCGATGGCCAGGCAAACCTCGTCGATTTGTTCCTGGGAATAGTTCGAAACAGCTTCCTGGGCTTTACGGGCCCTCTCGATCATGGCATCTATCATTACATCTATCATTGTGTGGATGTCCCGGGTGTCCATTGAGCGTTCCTCCGTTTGTATATACAAATATACAAAGAATGGTTAACTGTCAAGTAAATCCTGATTAAACAGATATTCACCGGAAGTCGCCTTGAAGCTGTAACGGTCTCCCCGGTAATAGGAGTGAAGAACCTCAATGGGAATGTCATCAGGATCGTAGGCGATGCTTTCAAGGAGCATGCAGGGAACGGTTTCGGTCATCCCGAATATCTCCATTTCCTCTTCCGGAGGATTTACGGCACTGAAAATCTGTGTGGAATGGTGGAGTATTACACCGAACTCTTCAACCAGAAGGTGGTAAAATGGGCCGGTGATATTCATCTCAAGGAGTTTTGAGAACTCGGCGTAAGGAAGGAAGCTCCGCTCTATCAATACCGGTTCATCACCGACTCTCTTAACACTCAGCAGCTGTACAACTTTATTATCATCACCGAGCTCCAGCTTCCCTGAAATTGTTTTATCCGCCTCAAATGCTTCAACCCTCAAAACCTCATGGATGGGCTCGATCCCATGAACCTGCATGTCATCATCGAAACTGGTAATATTATCAAGCTCATAGACATAATCTCTTGGTTTTGCGGATATCAGGATTGAGCCCTCACCCCTTTTCCGGACAATCATTTTCTCCAGTACCAGTTCATCCAGAGCCTGTCTTACAGTCATCCGGTTCACACCGAACCGCTTGGCAATTTCCTCTTCAGTTGGGATTTTAGACCCGACTTCAATCCGGCCCCGGTTAATCATTCCAAGAAGCCACTTTCTGATTTGAAGGTATTTCGGAATCTTGCTGTTTGGATCTAATCCCATGTTCAATCCTGCCTTTTATGATAGTTGTATATTTGTATAGACAAACACATTTATCAATGATAGCATGATTATTAACGGCAGTATATTGCCGCAAAAGCAGGGATGCTCGTCACCGCCACCGGATATACAACCTTCAGATACACGTGAGGTGTTCAACTATGGAAGATTTGAAAGCGATTCCTGCCGAGAAACAGGACCTGGATAATTACGAGGTAGAAAACCTCTATCAATCCTGGACCTACCAGCCCCCGAAGTCACCAATGAGAGTTGTGTCAGCCAAGGGCATCCGGTTTACAACGGAAGACGGCCGGGAACGGCTGGATTTCAGCTCCTGTTTCGTCAGCCACAATATCGGGCATCAGAATGAGAGGGTGGTTGAGGCCATCTGTAAACAGGCTAGAACTCTGACCTCCTTTGCCCCGAGTTTTTCCACTGAGCCCAGGGCAAAACTGGGGAAACTGCTTGAGAAAATAACTCCCGGAGATCTGGGTTATTCCTTTATTTCCCTGGGTGGTACCGAAGCCAATGAGGCGGCAATCAAGATTTGCCAGCAGTACAGCGGTAAGAGAAAAATAATCAGCCGCTACAGGAGCTACCACGGGGGGACTGGAGCATCCATGTCCGTCTCAGCAGGGGATCCCCGAAGCTGGGCTGTTATCAGCGGTAAAACCGAAGTTGTAACAGTTCCCCAGCCCTACTGCTACAGGTGCATGTTCGGAAAAAGCTATCCGGATTGCGATATGCAGTGTGTCAAATATGTTGATGAAGTCATACAGCTGGAAGGTGGTGATGAGCAGATAGCCGGACTGATCTGTGAGCCGGTTACCGGTGCCAATGGTATCATTGTTCCGCCTCCCGAGTACTTCCCCATGTTACGAAAAGTTCTTGATAAATATGGGATTCTTTTAATCGCAGATGAAATCATGACCGGCTTCGGCAGAACCGGGAAATGGTTTGCCATGGATCATTGGGATACAGTCCCGGATATTCTCACCATGGCCAAGGGCATAACTTCGGGATATGTGCCCCTTGGGGCCACTATAACAAAGAAGGAAATCGGCCGACATTTCGAGAACCACATGTTCAGCCATGGCGCCACTTATGCCGGACATGCCCTTGGCTGCGCAGCCGCGCTGGAAGTTATCAGCATCTACGAAACAGACAATCTGATTGAGAACTCTGCTGTTCTCGGGAAATATCTTCTGGAAAAGGGCAAGGAACTGATGGAGAAGCATCCGGTTATCGGGGATGTCCGGGGCCTGGGACTTTTCGTCGGCCTGGAACTTGTTAAAGACCGAAAGACAAAAGAACCTCTTGTGCCCATCGATGCAAAAATCCGAAAGGGCAGGAATCCTAAACTGGAACTCGCCGGAAGGCTGGGGGAACTCGGCATGATGGCTATGGCGGCCAACCCGAGTAACGTTATCGCCATGGCTCCGCCGCTAATCGCCACAAGAGCCGATATCGATGAAGGCGTTGCCATCATGGATGAAGCTCTGAAAACCATCGATCATTACGCTGAATAAAAGGAGTATTTATATGAACAGTGAAACTTCAATCCTCGCAAATTCAGGCCTCATGCTGATTCTATGCGTCATCCCCATCGTTATAGTTACGGTACAAGCTGTAATCTTTCTGATGAGGGCATGGAGGGAAGCCGACAGAATCGGTATCGATAAAGGCGTATTGAAGAAAGTAGTGGTGAACAGTGCTATTTTCTCCATCGTGCCATCACTGCCCATAATCATCATCATGGCAGTTCTGATGCCCGCTCTGGGAAAATACCTGCCCTGGCTGAGACTTTCGGTGATCGGTTCGGCCATGTATGAGAATATGGCCGCGGATATGACAGTGAAGGCATTCGGTTTATCCGGTATTGCCGACTCAGGGTTGACACCTTCGATTTTTCTGAGTGTCGCCTGGGTAATGACCATTGGAATCATTTCGTATCCGATCTGGAACATCATCGCCCTCAAGCGCTATGACATGAAGATTACATCCATGAAGGGAAAGGGCGGTTTCATCGAGAAAGCGATTCCGGCCCTGTTCGTCGGTGTTATGGCTGTTCTGGGTATTCCGCAGCTGGTTAATTTCAGTAATCCTACAGGCATCACAACGGTAATCATTGCCGGAATCTCAGTTGTCCTGCTGGATAAGATTGCCAATAAAACCGGTATCAGCGCCCTGAAAGACTTCTCTTTTCCAATTAGTATGGTGATCGGTATGGTTTCGGCCATACCATTCAATAATCTTTTTACACTATTAGCAGCTTAGGAGAATGATATGAGTGATACAAAAAAAACACTGGACAGTTATCAGCTTGGAATGCATCGGTTCGGAAGAATTTCATCGGCTCTCGTCGTCATATCCATGATTGCCGTTCCTCTGGTAATGACAATCACAAGCGATGTAAAAATCGATATGGGTCCTACGATAAAGGGATTCATCGGTATTTTCAGCCTCATGGGTATTCTCACCTTTGTTGAGTTTTTCAGTTACGCTCCCATCGTAGGAGCCAGCGGTCTTTATCTCTGCTTCATCACCGGTAATACAGTCAATCTGAAGCTGCCCTCCGCAGTAAGCAGTGTCAAACTGGCCGGAGTGGAACAGGGATCCAAAGAAGCTGAAGTCATCTCACTCATTGCTGTAGCTGTATCATCTCTGGTAACTGTCGTGATACTCACAGCAGGCATGATAGGCATGGGCTTTCTGCTCCCCATTATGCAGTCCCCCCAGTTCAAGCCGGCTTTCGACAATCTGATGCCTGCACTGATGGGAGCACTGGCAACCCCGATTTTCTTCAAGGACCGGATGGCGTTGAAATCCGCATCGGTACCCAGCCTTATCACTATAGCTCTCACCCTTGCCCTGGGATTCGCAACCTTTTCAAGAATGTCATCTATTACCATGCCGTTATTCCTTGCCATTGCCGTGGGTTGGCGTTATGTGCTTTACCGCTTTGAACAGAAAAAATTATCGAAAGTATGATTAAAGAAAAGAGGGTTGTTCCGGACCGGCCTCTTTCCGGCTCGGAAAAGCTGCTGCTGTCCAGGGCGGATGAAATAAAAGAGGAGCTGATCGATCTGCTATCGAAGCTCGTCCGGATCGATTCCACTAACAACTCTGAGAAGGAATTCTGCGATCGTAGTGAAATCTTCGAATTCACCCGGGACTGGATGAACGATGCCGGGATGGAGACGGAGCTCTACAAGGCTCCCTTCCCCGCCGAAGATTCCGCCGGGGTTGATTTCTACTACAATCTTATCGCATCCCTGAGCAGCACCCAATCGGGAAAGACCCTGCAGTTCTGCGGCCATCTGGATATCGTCCCTTTCAACGAAAGTAAATGGAACCCCGACACCCCTCCATTAAGCGGAGTTGTAAAGGATGGCAAACTCTTCGGCCGGGGGTCCGCGGATATGAAAGCGGGAGTGGCCTGTCAGATGATGGCCATGAAAATACTGGCTAAGAACAACTGTCTCCCCAAAGGCCGTCTGCAGATGTGGTTCACTCCTGATGAAGAAACACACGGTGCTTTCGGTTCGGCATTCATGCCCGAATACCATCCCGAGGTTGTTCGAGCCGATGCCGCAATCATATCCGAACCGACAACCGCGGCCTTTTTTCAAACCCCGGCAATCGCTGTCGGGGAAAAGGGGCCATGCTGGCTCAAGTTCACCTTCTTCGGTGTGGCAGGGCATGGAAGTATGCCCAAAGAGAAGAGCAACGCCCTGAACAAAGCCGCCCGTTTCATGAGCAGGGCAAAGAAAGGTTTGAAGATTCCCCGTAGACGCATATCCATGACACCCTTCGGATTCATAAAGTCTTTGCTGGACCGCTATTCCCTCAAAGATATTCCAAAGCTGAAAATGACCACCGGAGATGAAACCAACCCTCTGGACCGGGACAAATCGTCCATATCATCAATATATAAAACCACTTACAGTTTCAACAAGATAAGAGCCGGACTGAAAACTAACGTCATCCCCGATACCTGCGAGCTTGAAGCGGATTTCCGTGTTATGCCCGGACTGCCGGTGCAGGAACTTTTAGACGCCCTGGTGAAATATTCCGGGAAACTGGGTTACAGAGTCGAGCTTCCCGGCGGATATAGAAATCTTCAGGATAAGAATAAATTCAGGAATGAGCCGACGGATATCCGGATTGAAATCATCACCGCCGGAGACGGATCCCTCACCGATACATCCTCAGAGTTCGGCCGCTGTCTGGCAGAGTCCTTTACTTCAGTTTATGAGACAAAACCCCTGTATCTGTTCTCACCGGGTTTTACCGATGCCGGAAATATGCGCCAGGCAGGTTTAACCGATATATTCATCGCCGGTCCCGGGGGCGGCAATGTTCATGAAGCTAATGAGTACGCCGATCTGGACACCCTGGTTGATGCAGTTAAACTCTATATACTGACTGCGATCAGATACTTGAGCTGAATAAAACGGAGTGATTATGAAAGACACAATTTACATCAACGGAGATATCCTCACCATCGACGACAACCATCCTGAGGCTGAAGCTGTAGTAGTCAGAAAAGGACGAATCGCATTCGTTGGAAATCAGGAAGAGGCCCTGAAGTACCGAAAATCCGGCACCAGGCTTATGGATTTGAAGGGGAAAACCATGCTTCCGGGATTCATCGATCCCCACAGTCACTTTCTCATGGTGGCCATGATGTCAAGTTTCCTGAGCCTCTCTTCACCCCCCATTGATGATATTCAGTCTATTGAGGATATCGTCCAGCGGATGAAAAATCATATCAGGGACAAGAAGCTGAAACCCGGTACCACTGTTGTGGGATGGGGCTTCGATCAGTCTCTGCTTAAAGAAGGCCGTATCCTCAGCAGGGAAGATCT
>JAUUYD010000344.1 GCA_030590585.1 Spirochaeta sp. | reverse complement strand
TGACATAGCTAAAACCATCTGCTCGGCCATGCAACCTGAGGCAAGCCGCGGGGTATGAACCCTTGCCTTCCCTGCTCTCACTCGGATCAAGGGTCGTACCGGAGGCGAGAGCCGAGGAACGATCCCGTCAGAATGAACAAGTTCACTCCGCTCGTTCGTTTGGGAATCAACCAGTAGTGTTCCCCATATTCTCAGCAATGTGCAAAAGTGAGGTACACACAAAAAGGCCCTAAGCAAACAGTATCAAGGTAAAAGGTATTGTCACCAGCGCCATAATCGATGAGAGTGCGATGGCCCCTGATAGATATTCCTCATCCAGGTTCAGCGTATTACCCATCATCAGAATGCTCGCCGCTACGGGCATTAGAGACACCATCATAATCGCCGAACGGCTCAATTCGTCCAGTTTCACGTTCATTCTCGTAGTCAGCCATGCGGCTCCGAATCCCAGGACCAGGCGGATAGGGAGCAGCAGGGAAAGCTCTCCCCAATGTGCCTTGAATGACATCGAAAGGCCTACACCGAACAATATGAGGGGCACCGTCATGCCGCCGAAAGTTGAAAGGGGCTGTATTACAAACTCAGGGATTTTAATCCCCAGGATTGCGATAAGGAGTCCGGCGATAAATGCCGAAAAAATCGGTATGGCAATTTTCAGGATGTGCAGTGCCGATCGTACTCCTGATTCCGAACGATCAAGAAGAATCTTTGTCAGAAATGAGAATAAGATGGTAAGGGGCCAGAATAAAACGGCATACATGATGCTTCTGGACAGCCCGCCGCTTCCCAGGCCGATTTCTGTGACGGCCCATCCGAAATAACCGATGTTCCCGAGAATAATTATAAGAACCGCTTCAACCCGGCGTTTCCGGAATATCGGGAATTTTGTAATCAGAAGTGCGGCCAGCCAGAGAATAATCATATAAAGCGGCAGTGACAGCACAACTGGAACAACCTGGGATAAAGCGTCGGCATTCATAAGCGACATGGAGGTGAAAATAAGTAGAGGAACCGTTATCTTCAGCGCGAATTGAAGTATCGGATGTCCGTATTCAGCAGGGAAATACCTGGAAGAACGAACCAGCACTCCAAGGATTATAGGAATATAGATAGGTAGTATAATCGGGATGTATTCTGACATATTTTAAGATTGTAACGGATTAACGGACTTACTGTATAACCCCTTTCTGTTCCGCTCTCCTGGCCAGTTCCGCGGCTCCCACCAGATTCGCGTTACTCCCCCGCTCATCAATGACTGAGGGCCGCAGATAGTTCATAAAGCCGGATTTCCCCAGTATTCTCTGAGTTGACGGGCCGAAATACGGCAGTGCATAACTTGGTTTGCCGCCCAGGCAGATGGGGGTTCCAGAGGGAAGTCCGTCAGACTCAGCCTGTTTAAGCAGTATTCGTGTTGCTTCAGCCAGAACCTTTCCATACAGTCTGTCGGTACTCACTGCCGACTCCACTCTCATTCGGGAGAGTTTACTGATATGAGCCCCGGCAACAGCCGGATCGGTCAGCTCTTTTCGTTCATGAATATCGAGAAAATTCTCATAGAAATCATCATTACCCACGACTGCCCGGAATAACCGGCATCGGCCGGGGCCGGAAAGAATCACCTCGGCTCTCATGGTATCGGTATCTCCACCAGGACCGCATAATGAATCCTCCGGGAGATCCGGATCTTCAAGGAGCTGCCTTTCAAATAATTCGAAGGATGAACCCACTTCTGAAAAAAGACTCCGGAGTTTCCAGAGGTCAATTCCAATAGAATATCCCGGCTCATTACTGAAATGCAGGCTCTCGTCTTTGCCGTCCCAGTCTGTCGAAGGGTATCGGATTTCCCCGGATTTATCGATCCATACACCACCCCAGCCACCGCCGAAAACCCAGTAAAGCAGTTCCAGTTTCAAGACACTCCATTCCGCCAGGCCCCCGGCATCGGCATCGTTGGCAATGGCCGCCGGAACACCAAATTCCTTTTCCAGTGCTCTTCTTAAATTATGACCATTGTACTGCGGTCGATTGTGGAAGAGTTTGAATCCGCCGTCTGAATCCACGATTCCCGCGGAGGCCACACCTATACCTGCAAGATCCCGCCTGGATTTCCCAAGAGATTCGAGCATGGCGTCTGCACCTGCAGCAAGGTCTCCGGTAAATCTGTCAAATTCTTCATTGTATTCCTCAGCACAAAGCTCAGGAGCTGCCAATGGTGACGAGGAATGATTAAAAAGCGCCAGTTTGGCACCGCTGGACGCACCGATATCAAATGCCAGGTAAAGGTTGGTTGTACTCATAACTCAATTTTACCAATTCAAGGAGAAAGCGTCGATAAAGCATTGTAGTTATTACAACCCCAAATCCTCATTGATCAGCACAACAACAGTCCTACCGGGTGGGAATGATTTCTCGGTCAGGGTCCAGGTGTTGCAGATCCGATCGTCTGTAGAACAATCCAGACAGGAGGCACTCTTGATACAGGGTGTTTTCATCCCCAATCTCATGCAGTTGGCCGGAGAGGCAAATTCCTTAACCCTCTCCATGGCGGTGAATACATCGGCACAGATTTTATTCCGTCCTACCAGCACTACAACTTTTTTCGGTCCGAAAGTGAGGGCGGCCACTCGGTTCCCTATCATATCCAGATTCACCAGTACACCGTCTTCGGTGACGGCATTTGCACCCAGAAGGTAAAGGTCTGACAGCAGGGCCTGCCGCCGACGTTCAAGTCTTCCCTCGGCATCAAGTCCCTTCTCACTGGTATTGATAACACTCCAATCAGGGCTGCCAAAAAACCAGGGTTTCACATCACATTCATTCAATGTAACAGACCCACCCCAGGAGACAATGCCTTTACCCAGTACGGGTACTATTGTATTCAAAACCAGCTTGCCTGCTTCTTCGGTGTTTTCAGCCACATATGCCTCGAAGCGATTTTCTTTCAGTGCATCGCATACTTTCTCGAGTTTAATTCTTCCATACTTCGCTATCGATTCATCCATATCAGTCCCCTTTTCACTCTCATATTATCATACAAGGTAATTTCAAAAATCGAGTATTTTTGGAATTACCCGGATTTTTCCTCAATTGGCATCTCCAATAAGAACTCGGTCCCGGCGATAAGTGTATATCCGTATTCACCTTCAAGCTGTCTGACAAGAGCTTCTATCAGTTTAAAGCCAAGTCCCATTTTCACCGTTTCGGGATTGTAACCGGAACCGTTGTCGTTAACCCGGATGATGACACGATCCCCTTTGGAAACTGCCGTGATTTGTATTCGGGGATTATTCGTCTGTGAAAATGCATGCTTCACGGCATTGGTAAGAACCTCATTGATAATAAGACCAAGAGTTGTGGCTCTGGACAGTACTATTTCCGGTAGATTTTCATCGATGCGGAATACCTGTTGGATATCACGAGTGCTGTGAGAACTCATAATATGCCCTGCCAGGGACGGGAGGTACTGACTGAGCCGCAAGGTTCCCGTATATGGCCTGTCGTTGAGTTGGTCGTGAACGAAAGACATACTTCCGATACGGCGGGAGAGGTCATTTAAAAGTTCCAGGGAAGCGGCATCATTGAGATAACCGGACTGCAGACCTATCAGACTGTGGATTACATTCAGGTTGTTCTTAACTCGATGATGAACTTCCCGAAGTAGCAGAGTCCTTTCATTCAGAGCATTGCGGAGCTGTTCGTCAATCGTCCTGCGCCGGAGGATTTCCCTTCCCAGACTTCTGTAATGATTGGCAAGGAATCCCAGTGTGGTTCCTAATATCAGACCGGAAATTAAAGCTGCCGGATGATTCTCCGGCATGTATTGATACAAATCTACGGCTGCCAATAACATGTAGTTTGTAAATAAACCAAGGGTGCCCGATAAAACACCG
>JAUUYD010000215.1 GCA_030590585.1 Spirochaeta sp. | reverse complement strand
GAAATCGGACGCTTGTCCAGGATGGGCTGGTGGGCCTATCTGCGTTCATCCGGGGAGTCGGCGGGTACCACCCGGATTGTATGGCAGGAGATACGGGATTGGGTACATGCCAACCGCTATCGTTTTCTTAAGGATGCTGCAGAACTTACCGAACTTTGGGACTGGGGTGATTGATTTGACATCTGTAACATCTGTATTTATCCAGGTGCGCCTTGATTCTTCCCGTCTGCCTCGCAAAGCTCTGCTGAAACTGGCGGATCTGACGGTGATAGAACATGCCATGCGCGCACTGGATTCAGTCGAAGCCGACAGCCGTATGCTTTTAACGACAGAAGATTCGGAGTCCGAGCTTCGTCCTCTGGCGGAAAATGCCGGTTGGGGAATTTTTACCGGTTCAAAGGATGATGTCCTGGCCCGTTATGTTCTGGCGGCCCGGGAAACCGGTGCCCGGAAGCTTGTGAGAGCCACAGGGGATAATCCTCTTGTTTCAGCCGCCATGGCCAATGCGGCATTAAAACTTTCCAATGAAACCGGCGCCGCGTTTGCGGGGTTCAGTGAGCTTCCACTGGGAGCCGGTGTGGAAATTGTTGATGTGCCGTCTCTGGAAGAAGCGTATATAGAAGCTGAAGATCCCTATGAGCGGGAACATGTCTCTCCATTTCTTTACAGAAGACCTGAGCGTTACCGTATTGAGGTTCCCCCGGCACCTGATGGTTACCGGGCTCCCGAGGGCCGAATCACTCTGGATACCCTTGAAGATTATGCTTTTTTGAAACAGCTGTTCAACGACCTGTACACCGGGATTCCCCTTGATCTTGATACTGTGGTTCCCTATCTCCTGGAGAGTGTTGTGAATGCCTGCTGAGCGTTTTTTGTTTCTTCCCTTGAGCCGTCAGGGAATGGGTTCAGGGCATTTGAGGCGATGTTTTGACACCGCATCCCAACTGGAAGGACAATCGGCAATTCTGATTGATGATACTCATCCCCAAAGCATTCTCCCCGAAGACTGGACGAAAGTGATTCCCGGATTTCCCGGAAAAATTCCTGTTTTGCTGACCTCCGAAGCCCACAGGTCTGATACTCACTCCGATACCCTGGCGATTTTTGACCGCAGGAGCAGTGACAAAGAAGATCTTCTTCTCTGGGCGGATAAAGCCGCCCCTGTACTGCTGGATGACGACGGCCCGGCCCGGAAGCTGGCCCCATTTATACTGGATACCATTCCCGGCCCCAGGGACTCCCGGGCGAATGAGGCCTCTCCCTCATGGATGAATCTGCCCCCTCACCGCCGCAGCCCCGATCCCGGGGGTTCCATTCTGTTGAGTTTCGGCGGAGAAGACCCTTCAGGGCTAACCATCCCCCTGACAGAGTTATTACTGTCGCAGTTCGATATAAATCCCTCCCGCATTCACGTCACCCTGCCTCCGGGAATCCCCTCTTCATACCTTCCCCGAGGGGTAGGAGTTGTGGATTCTCCCGGAGACTTGAAAACGTATTTAGCCGAATACGGACTTGTTATCTGTTCCTATGGCCTCACAGCATGGGAAGCGATTGCTGCCGGCTCTGCCGTTATTACCGCAGATCCCACAGATTACCACGCCCGGCTTTCCCGTGAAGCCGGATTCCCCGGGCTGGGCCGGGTGGACAGCGAATCCCGAAGGTCAATAAAAAGAATCCGGAAAAAACTTCAAATACTCCTGGATTCCCCTGAAACTCTAAGCAGTAAAGCTGAAAAACTCCGCACAGACCTCGGCTCTCATAAAAACAGCCTGGCTTCCCTGCTCTTATCCCTGGAAGCCCCACGGCCCCGGTGCCTCGGATGTGGAGAAGTACTGCCCCCGGTGATTGCGAGATTCCCCCGGCGTTCCTACTACCGCTGCCCAGTATGCCGTATCACAGGGCTCTACCGCTTCAATATCCCGGCGGTGGAATACACACCCTCATACTTTCTCGAGGAGTACCGTAAACAGTACGGACGCAGCTATCTGGAAGACTGTTCGGCCATCAAAGCCATGGCAGCTCCGCGGCTGTCACAGATATCCCGCAAGGCGAAAAAAGGCGGTTCCCTGCTGGATATCGGCTGTGCCTTCGGACCCTTCCTGGACGCTTCCCGGGATGCTGGGTTTTCTCCCTATGGATGTGATATATCCGAAGAAGCCGCGGCCTATGTCCGTGAATCCCTTGGTATTCCGGCGGTTTCAGCCTCTTTTCCCTCGGATAATCCCCTTGAAGTTTTGAAGCTTGAAAAACCTGATGTCGTTACACTCTGGTATGTTATTGAGCATTTCTCCAATCTCGATGAAGTGCTGAAGGCACTGAACGTATTGCTGTCGGATAATGGAGTGCTGGCATTCTCCACTCCCAATGGAACCGGCATATCCGCCCGCCGTTCTCTCCGGCAATTTCTCGAAAAGAGCCCGGCAGATCACTACAGCATATGGACACCGGGGGTTGCCAGGCGGCTTTTGGCACGGTACGGATTCAGGGTGTATAAAATCAGGGTGACAGGTCATCACCCTGAGCGTTTCGGACCGCTTCCGGCTGCCGGCAGCCTGCTTAAACGGCCCCTCGGGGTTATCAGCCGCCTCTTCGGCCTGGGTGATACATTTGAAGTTTACGCGGTCAAGGAGCATTCTCTTGGCTGAAACGGTCTTTATTCTGGGCTGCGGCATCATGCAGATTCCGGCCTTGACCATTGCCCGGGATATGGGCTGGTTTGTCACCGCCGCCGACGGGAATCCTGAGGCTGAAGGCCGTCATCTCTGCCGCCGGTTTTATCATGTTGATCTCAAGGACACTCCCGGTCTGATAGCAGCCGCCGGGGAAATCCGGGAAAGTCAGGGTCTGGATGCCGTATTCACTGCCGGTACGGATTTTTCACTTCAGGTTGCTCTGGTGGCTGAAGCCCTTGGCCTGCCGGGGCATAGTTCAAAGGCCGCTTTACTTGCAACCGACAAGGTTATGATGCGGCAAAGATTCCGGGATGAGGGTATCCCATCACCGTTATTTTCCGAAATCGGCCCTGATGATGATGTTGAGAGCCTGACCGCCGGTATTTCCGGGCCCTGGGTGGTTAAGCCGGTGGACAGCATGGGGGCCCGGGGTGTGGTGAAAATCGATCGCCGGGATGAGCTCTGTGCCGCTCTGGAAGAGGCCAGAAGCTTTTCTAAAAGCGGCCGTGCCCTGGTTGAATCATTCATGGAAGGTGATGAATTCAGCCTGGATGCTCTGGTGGAAGACGGCCGTGTCATACGATGCGGACTGGCCGACCGTCACATATTCTACCCCCCCCGGTTTATTGAAACAGGTCATACAATTCCATCCTCTTTGAATCCGGAGACTGCCGACAGTTTATGGACAGTATTTGCCGAAGGTATCAAGGCCCTGGGACTCAAAAGGGGGGCCGCCAAGGGCGATATCAAACTTACCCCCGAAGGGCCGATGATTGGTGAAATTGCCGCGCGTCTTTCAGGGGGGTATATGTCAGGCTGGACTTACCCCCTTGCCAGCGGTATCGAGCCCACCATGGCTGCCCTGCGTCTGGCAGCTGGACTCTCCGCTTCAATCCCAGAACCGTCGAAATCAATTATCTGTGCTGAAAGGGCCTTATTGGGAATTGACGGAACCATACGCCGTATTACCGGCCGGGATAATGCTCTGAAACTTCCAGGGGTAAAAGAGGTGTTTCTGCGCTATTCTCCGGGGGACTCCCTGATTTTTCCCCGGAACAATGTTGAGAAAGCCGGCAATGTGATTGCGATTGGGACCGACAGGGTTGAAGCTGAGGAGCGGGCTCTTGCAGCACTGCGTACTCTTAATCTGGAACTCGACCCTCTCGATATGGCTACAGGAGCTTATCTTGATGCCGTTGAATCCTTTCCCCCTGATGCTTTTGAACCGGAAGGGGAGGATGAGCTTCTATCTTTTTTAAATGACCTCTGGCACGCTCATGCCCCACGGCCTTCCAGAGGATGTTCGGTGACACCGGCTTTAATACCTGCACCCCCTGAATCAAGAGTAAGAGATTACACAGGTAGAAGCATTGCCGATATTCTGAGAATCCTGTCGGATGAAGGCTTAATCCGTATCCTCGGCGCTTCATCGGGTGAGTACTCTGTGTTACTCTCTGATTTCTGGAAGGCGCTAACCAGAGGCGGCCTTCCCGGAGGCAGGTGGTATCTTGAACACCGCAGTTGAAAAATTACCTCATCGTTATATTCTCTGCCTTGTTGTGCTGCTGTTTGTCTTACTGCCTTATACTGTCTTCGCCGAATCGGTGAGCCTGGAAGATTTACTGATAGGAACCGGAGCAACGCTTCATTGGGACCCCTGGCGGCATACGGGAAGCCTGAGCCGGGATGGCACAGTACTGGTATTTCGATCAGGGGATTACTGGATGATTCTCAATGGCGAGAACCTGGTTGTCACCGGGACTGTGCTCGAAGAACAGGGACGTCTTGTCTTTTCACGGGAAGCGGCGGAAACCATTTTGAATATCTTCGGTGTAGATACCGAGTCACCAGGTTCCTACAAACTTACCACAATATTGATAGATCCGGGCCACGGCGGCAGGGATTCAGGTGCCGGCCGGGAGTGGCCGGTGGATGGAATATCCTATCCTCTGACAGAAAAAGATGTGGTTCTGGAAGTCAGCCTCCGTCTGGCTGAGGCTCTTCGAGAGAAATTTCCCGATAAAGAGGTGCTGTTAACACGGGAGGAGGATGTTTACCCTTCACTGGAAAACCGTGTTTCTCTGGCCAATGGTGTCGAACTTCAGCCAAGAGAGGGTATGATCTACCTTTCAATTCATGCAAATGCATCGTTAAACTCCCGGGCTGAAGGGTATGAGGTGTGGTATCTTCCACGGGATTACCGCAGAACGCTGGTCGATCCCCTCTCCCTGGGCGGGAGCGGGAAATCTATTGCGCCGATTGTCAATGCACTTTGGGAAGAGGAGTTCACCCATGAGAGTGTGCGTCTGGCAGATATGATTCTTAAAGGGTTTGATGAATCTCTTGGTCCCGATATACCAAACAGGGGCAGGCGTGAAGAGAGCTGGTTTGTTGTTCGAAATGCCAGAATGGCATCGGTTCTTGTGGAAGTGGGATTTGTTACTCAAAATTCTGAAGCGGATCGACTTCGCAGCCCTGAATACTTGAGCCGAATCACCCAGGGAATCTATAATGGCGTAATTGATTTTGTTAATTATTTCGAAAGCAAGGAGATTCGCTTT
>JAUUYD010000368.1 GCA_030590585.1 Spirochaeta sp. | reverse complement strand
GTCCGTACTGTTGAAGGCAATGTGGGGGAGCAGATACTGAAAGTTTCTCAATCTGAAGATATTGATCTGATAATCATCGGCAGGGGGGCAGGTTCAAACATTATCAACCGGCTCCTGGGTGATTTTGTCAAAAAACTGATTCATAAAGCGAGCTGTCCGGTGCTGGTGATTCCTGAAAACTCTTCTGATAAAAGGAACCGTTAGCACGCCAGAGGTCATTTAAATGGATATTATTTTACATATATCTCAATATTTTATTATTTATTGACCTATTCCGCAATAAGTCCTACTCTATCCTTATGCGCGGCGAAGATCCCAACATTCCCATGTTCCAGGTATTAAGAGACGGCCGAAGGGCCTTCAGGGAAGTTGCCGAAGAACTGGGAATCACCGAAAACACCGTCCGGGCACGTTACAAAAAGCTCATCGACGCCGGGGTACTGGAAGTTACAGCCCTGGTGAACCCGGAAATGATTGAGGGGCACCAGACCGCAATGGTGGGTATGAAGGTAAAATCCGCCGACCTTGTCAGTGCCGGGGAACGAATCGCCGGACTCAAAGGCGTTATCAGTGTCCGCGTGGTTACCGGTCGTTACGACCTGCTGGTGGAAATCCTCTTGAAAGAGGGCTTCGGTCTTCTGGAATTTTTCACCGGTGAACTGGCTTCAGTGGACGATGTCCAGGATTTTGAAACCTTCGTTGTGTACAAATCCTTTGGTCATTCAGTCCCCTATGTTCTGTAATTATTCAATTCTGGAGGCTCCGTATTGGGAGAAGTAATTTTGAAGAAAACACCGCTGCATCCGCTGTATTCCGTACGTCCCGGGGTGAAAATGGTGGACTTCGGCGGCTGGGACATGCCGGTGCAGTTCGCCGGAGGCATACTCGCCGAACATAAAGCGGTTCGTGAGAAGGCAGGGCTTTTCGATGTTTCCCATATGGGGGAGATTTCAGTTGAAGGCCCCCGGGCCCGGGAGTTTCTGGACCGGCTCGTTACCAACCGTGTTGAGGGAGCAGAGCCCGGTCAATGCCTGTACACTCCCATGTGCCGTGAAGACGGTGGTACTGTAGACGACCTTCTCATTTACGTTATGGGAAAAGATTCCTATTTCCTGGTGGTGAACGCATCCAACACCGACAAGGATTATGAGTGGATTTCAGGACAGCTGAAGACATTCGGTCTTGATGCAAACGCCGTGAATGTGTCCTCCAGGTGGGCTCAGCTGGCTCTGCAGGGTCCTATGGCTGTTGACCTTCTCACGCCCTTTGTTAAAGACATAAATCCCGGTGACATAAGGTATTACACCCACACCGGAACTGTGAAAGTTGCGGGAATTGATGTTCTTCTATCCAGAACAGGCTACACCGGGGAAGACGGATTCGAACTCTACTGCTCAGCTGATGATGCCGCGGCTCTCTGGAAAATCCTTGAGGATGCCGGTGCCGAACCCTGCGGTCTTGGTGCCCGGGATGTACTCAGGCTGGAGGCCCGGCTTCCTCTTTATGGTCATGAACTCAAAGATGATATCAGCCCCCTGGAAGCTGGAATCGGGATGTTTGTCAAACTGGACAAAGATGATTTTATCGGCAGGACAGTTCTTGCCGCCCAGAAGGAAGAGGGCATCCCCAGACGAGTTTACGGTTTGGAAATGACCCAGGCCGGAGTGGCCCGTGAGGGGTATCCGGTTTACGCAGAGGGTGAAGAAGCTCTGGGTGTGGTTACCAGCGGAGGCCGCTCCCCTGTTCGGGAGAGCTTTATCGCCCTGGCCCTGCTCAAACGGGGATCGGTTAAAATCGGCGACAAGGTGGAAGTGGAAATCCGCGGGAAACGCAAGTCGGCAATAGTAGTGAAAACACCGTTTTATAAACGGGGATAATAAAAATCGAGGAGTTGAAAAAATGAACGTACCTGAAAACCTGAAGTACACAGAGTCACATGAGTGGATCCGTCAGGATGGTGATGTCGCTGTTATCGGTATAACCGACTATGCCCAGGATGCCCTTGGGGATATCGTCTATGTGGAAATGCCCGTTGCGAATCAGGTTGTATCCAAAGGCGATGAGGCGGTAAATATTGAGTCGGTAAAGGTTGCTGAAGCTGTTTACGCTCCGGTTTCCGGCACGGTTAAAGATCTTAACGAAGATTTGGAAGACACCCCGGAACTCATCAACAGTGATGCTTACGGTACTTTCATTTACAGCATCACCATGTCCAACCCATCTGAACTTGATGCCTATATGGATGCCGCCGGATATAAAGCCTTTATCGAAGCTCAAGAATAAAAAGGTAAAAACTCATGATTCCCTATCTCCCTCATTCAGATACTGAAATTGAGACTATGCTGAACCGTATCGGCGTATCCTCAATTGATGAATTATTCTCCGATATCCCCGAAACACTTCGATTTACCAAAGCCCTGAACCTTCCGGATTCAATGGCCGAAGCTGATGTGTTTTCCGCTATGAAAAGGATGGCCGACAAGAATAGAACCAGGCTGCTTTTTACCGGCGGAGGTCAGTACGATCATGCCATACCATCGGTGGTTCCTCATCTGATGGGGCGCTCGGAATTCGTTACGGCATATACGCCGTATCAGCCGGAGATTTCCCAGGGGATACTGCAGGTATTATTTGAATTTCAGTCGGCCATAGCCGAGATAACAGGGCTCCCTGTCTCCAATGCGTCCCTTTATGACGGCTTTACCGCGGCAGCAGAAGCCTGCACCATGGCACTGAATTCCAGACGAAAGGCCCATATCGTATTGATAGCCGGAACTGTCCACCCCCACACCTGGAGCGTACTTCACAGCTTCTATGGAGATTTGGATGTTGACCTTGTAAAACTCGAGGAAACCGGCGGCCGTGTGACGCTAAAGACTCTTACCACGGCTCTGGAAAAAGCCGGTGACAAGGCAGCCGGTGTTCTGGTGCAGACTCCCAATTTTTACGGAGCCCTGGAAGACCTGGGCGGCTGGTCGGCAGCTATACATGATGCCGGGGCTAAACTGATTGTTTCCGCCCATCCTCTGTCACTTGGTGTTCTGACATCCCCTGCCGAGTGGGGCGCGGATATCGCCATCGGAGACACACAGCCCCTGGGACTCCCCCCGTATTTCGGCGGACCTTCAGCCGGGTACATCGCATGCGATAAAAGTATGATGCGCCGCATGCCCGGACGTATCGTCGGTGAAACTGTCGATGCCGACGGTAAGAGAGCTTTCGTCCTCACCCTTCAGGCCAGGGAACAGCACATTAAAAGAGAAAGGGCCACGAGTAATATCTGCTCAAATCAGTCCCTTGCCGCCCTGGCCAACACCATTTACATGGAAGCCATAGGGCCTGAGGGATTTTCCGGGGTATCCGAAAGGAACTTGAACGCCGCTGCGTCTCTCAGGGAACGTTTGACCGGTGAACTGAAGCTTGAAGATTACACCGGCGGACCGGTATTCAACGAGTTTACTCTGAAGATTCCAGTATCCAGAGAAAAGTGGCTGGCTCCTTTTGAGCGGGAAGACATCGCCCCGGGTTTCTACCCGAATAACCTTGATTCTTCACTGCCGGAAGACCTTTTTACCATAGCGGTAACAGAAAAACGAACGGCAGAAGAACTGGAGCGATACATTGAATGCGCACGGGAGGCCCTTGGATGAATATTGAATCAAAACTTCGTACCGCATTTGAAGCAACCCGGCCCGGAGCTCCGGGGTACAGATTCCCCGATGCCG
>JAUUYD010000471.1 GCA_030590585.1 Spirochaeta sp. | reverse complement strand
AGGTTTATATCGGGGATTACCACTGCACCCTACCCCTCAGCTTCCAATTCATCATAAATCTGGTTTAATTTCTCTTCATCAAAACCTTCCCTGAGACCGCAGTTCTCGGCTTCAACGGCAAAGCTGTAGCCGGGTCGGCTTACCCGAGCTTCCAAACCTGTCTTCAATAGTTCATTGGTAATCGCCTTGAAAGAGATTTTTTCTTTTACTGCCAGCTCCTTGATTTTTTGCTCAAGCTGGTCATCCAGA
Source organism: Spirochaeta sp. (assembly GCA_030590585.1). The sequence continues at coordinate 2,730 of JAUUYD010000471.1, read as the reverse complement.
GTAATTGTTGTTCTCATGCAAGCATCATAGCATCTTTTAAATAATAATTCAAAGCATTATAGCATCTTATAAAAATTTCTCCCATAATTGACCTCTACCCGGGTCTGTTCTGATTACTACTCCGGGTATATGCTTGGATAATGAATGCAGAAGAACTCGACCGGACCCTCCGGCATTGTCACTCAGCCCTTGGAGATTCATTGATACTTGTCAGCGATTTACTATCGCAGAAAGGAAATCCAGAGGAGATTATCGAACGCATCGAGAAAAACCAGGCCAAGTACAACGCAATCACTCAGCTTCTGCGGGAACACGGGAGCTGACTAACACCAGCGCCCTGTAACTACAGCCCACTGAAGCTGTAATCCTCTCGGTTACTGCCCTTCGGTTACTGCCCTTCGGTTACTGCCCTTCGGTTACTGCTCTTTCGGTTACTGCCCCCTCAGTTACAGCCCTCTCGCCAGGTGATAGTACATCTCATTCCAGCGGATCTCATTCTTGATTCCCTCGACTGTTGTCCCCTCACCAATACAGAGAAGCTCAACCCCGGCCATCGATGCGAAATCGATGATGTGTTCCCGAGTGACTGCCTGGCTGTAACCGGTATGGTGAGCACCTCCGGCAAAAATCCAGGACGCCGCTGCGGTAGCAAGATCCGGTTTCGCTTCCCAAACCACTCTTGCCACCGGCAGTTTCGGGAGATCAGCCGGAGGAACAACAGCTTCAACTTCATTCAGGACAAGACGGAATCTATTTCCCATATCCATAAGCGAAACGTTGATGGCATTACCCGCAGGGGAATCAAATATGAGCCGTGCCGGGTCGTCCTTTCCCCCGATTCCAAGAGCCCGGGTTTCCAATCTGATGGGACCGGCGGCGATACTCGGGCAGATCTCCAGCATGTGGCTGCCCAGAACCAGAGGACGATCCGGGTCCATATGATAGGTATAATCTTCCATAAAGGCCGTTCCCCCTTTCAGGCCGGCCCCCATCACCTTCATGGCCCGTACCAGGGCGGCGGTTTTCCAATCCCCTTCGGCCCCAAAACCGTAGCCGTCGGCCATCAGACGCTGACAGGCCAGACCCGGAAGCTGTGCCAGGCCGTGTAGATTTTCAAAAGTGGTTGTAAAGGCCTTGAAGCCGCCCTCCTCCAGGAAACGCCTCATCCCGATTTCCAATCGGGCAGCTGTTCGAATCCGTTCAAAATCGTCGGCCGCAGAGCTGTCGGCCGCAGAGCTGTCGGCCGCAGAGCTGTCGGCCAAAACATAGAGCTTCCGGTATTCAGTCACAAGGGTATCAATGTCAGCATCATTTACCGCTTCGATGTATACGCTGAGATCTCCCAGACCATAACCGTGAACCGCGTATCCAAAAACCTTCTGCGCTTCAACTTTATCACCCTCAGTGACCGCCACTTCCCGCATATTGTCACCGAAGCGGGCCACTTTCAAGCTCCGGCCATCGGCATAAGCTGCTGCCGCCCGAATCCAGGTATCAAGGCGCCTTTGAAGCTCAAAATCTTCCCAGTAACCGACGACAACCTTACGCTCAAGCCGTAGACGACTGCCGATAAATCCGAACTCTCTGCCTCCGTGAGCCGTCTGGTTCAGATTCATAAAGTCCATATCGATGGAATCCCATGGAATATCCCGATTGAACTGGGTATGAAGTTGACAGAAAGGTTTTGCGAGTTCACTCAAACCTGTAATCCACATCTTTGCCGGACTGAAAGTATGCATCCAGGTGACCAGTCCGATGCATTTGTTATCGGCGTTAGCCTCCCTGATCAGTTTGTTGACCTCTTCAGTGGTTTTCAGCGTAGGCTTCCAGACGATATCCACAGCCAGGTTTTCTGATGCATTCAGGCCGTCAACAATTTTTTTCGCATCATCGGCAACCTGCGCGAGGGTTTCCGGCCCATAAAGGTGTTGAGAACCGGTGATGAACCATATTTCATACTGCTTGAAAATGCTCTTATCCATTTTATAACTCCTATGTCTTTTTTCTGTTTTTTCTGTTTTTTCTGCAATTATTTGATATTTTCCGACCCCGAATTGTGGCCGAAATGGGACCGAAACGACCTGGGGGTTCCGGGGTAATACACTCCAATGTTTTCGTCGTTCCGGATAATCGGGTATGCAAGGACAGGACATTCTGCAGCCACTTTGCACACTTTCGGGACTGAAATGCTGTCGTAATGGGGCTTCTTTGGGATCTTTTGGGACTAAAGTGCAGGCATTTTGGCCTGCGTTTTTGGTATCGATATTCCTGGAGAAATATTCTGTCTACTCCAACCGCCACTATTCCTTCGGCATTTCTACTGACCATAATAGGCTTCAGGACCATGTTTACGCTGATAATGCTTGTTTCGCAGGGTTTCTTTTAGGCGGGTAATTTCGGGATTCACCTGCCGGGTAATCAAGGCCATACGGGCCAGCTCTTCAATTACAACGGCATTATAGACAGCTTTGGCACCATTTCGGCCCCAAGTAAAGGGTCCGTGGCTGCCAACCAGTACCATTTCCGTTTCAGCAGACTTCAAATCCAGCTTTCGAAAATGATCTATAATCTGATTACCGGTTTCATCCTCATAATCACCAAGAATCTGTGTGTCCGACATCGGCGGGGTACAGGGAATATCTTCCACAGTATGATCGGCATGGGTGGTCCCGTAGATGGTGATGGGCTGCAGGGCCTGAGCCCAGCCGACTGCGTATGGGGAATGGGTGT
>JAUUYD010000253.1 GCA_030590585.1 Spirochaeta sp. | reverse complement strand
CTTCTCTCTCCACTCTCATTCAGCGGTGACAGCTTTGAATTAACAGTGAGTATCTCTAATTTTCACAATGTCAATGGAGGTTTGAACCGTCCGATACAAATAGGTTTGTATGATGATATTCTGAAAACCCGGGAGCTCAATTTGTCACTGGATGCTCTTTTTCTGGGTGGATTGATGCTGATGGGACTCTATCAGCTTTCGCTGTTCCTGCTGAACATCAAAAAGAAAGCGACTTTACTCATGGCCATACTGTGTTTTCTGGCTTTCTTTTTCTCCGGCTTAAAAAATGAAATGGTGCTGCTCTCTGTTTTTCCGGGGTGGGGTGGAGAAATTCGAACAAAATTCATCTTTCTTGCTTTAACCCTTGCAGGTCCTATCCTGACACTTTATGCCTACTCTTTGTATCCCAGGCATCTCATAAAAAAAGTCAACTGGATTCTGATACCAATAGCAATGGTATTTTCATTAATAATATTATTCACTCCGAATGCCTTTTACACCCGTTTTATTCTACCCCTGGAAGTGCTGGTGCTGGTATCTTCCCTGTATACGATATTGATGCTGGTTATTGGTTTTTTTAAATCCAAAGACAGGGGTATTCTTTATTATTTAAGCGGGCTTGGCTTTCTTGTTCTCTGTATTATTTTCGGTATTGCCGACAACGCGTTTTCCATAGTATTTCAATCTGTAGCCGGAATATTTATGGTTTTTATCCTCTATCAGGCATTTCTTCAGGCCTATATCTTCTCCAGTGCCTTCACTCAAATCGAGTCTCTAACCACACAAAAGAAGAAGTTGGAGAAACGTAATATCGAGCTGTTCGGCCTCTCCTACATTGATAGCCTGACTGAAACATGCAATCGCAGGCTGATGGATGATTTTCTCAATTCAAATTGGAGGGTAAATGCTCTCAGCGATCGTTCTGTCGGCATGATACTCATAGATATAGATGATTTTAAATATTATAACGATCATTTCGGACATAAGCAGGGTGATGCCTGTCTTGTTAAAGTTTGCGATCTTCTTCGTGATGAGCTGAGTAAAATCGGCCAGGATACTCTGGCCAGGTACGGCGGTGAAGAATTTGCCGTTATTGTATCTGATATGAATGAATCAACCCTATATCATACAGCTGAAAAGCTCCGAGCTGCTGTGGAAGCCGGCGGCATTGCCCACCCGACTTCCAAAACCTCGGATGTTGTTACTATCAGTATCGGTTGTGCCCATCTGATTCCCAGCAGGGATGAAGCACCCGAAACCTTGATAGATGCAGCGGATAGAGCACTACTACGTGCTAAAGATAATGGGAAAAACAGAACCGAACTTTATGGAAGCGAAATAAAGAGTGCTTACTGGGAACCAAAATTGGTTTGAGATTTCGATTTATGCCGGATTAGCGCTAACCAGCAGTGCATCCAATGAGTGTGGAATTGGGCCGGACATCTTACCCGGATCAAGACCGATTTCAACCATGAGGGCCGCACCGATTGTTTCTGCTGATATACCCAACGACAGGGCATGGTCCACTTTGTCGCGAAGTTCCAATGCTGCGTTTATCGTATTGTTGTCTATTATCTTTACCAATTCGGATTCTCCTTGACATCAAGATTCAGGCAGAAGGCTCCTGCCTATTACTTTTTCGTCAGAAGATTGAGGTCACTTTAAATAAACCGATACCGGCGATAATTTCAAATTCGCTTAATATCACTTCGAGAGTTGGGCAATCTTGATATCTATACGGTCAATTTCCGCTTCAATATCCGCGCGTTTTCGAATCAGTTTCACCCGTTCCTGCTGAAGTTTCCATATATAGGCCTGAACATCACGAATCTCGTTCCCTTTGAACTCCTCTACAACTGTGTTAACCAGGTTTCGCGGTAGATTATCCTTACCCTCATTCCTGCGGACCGCTTCATTGAAGGCTGCCTTTCTATTATCTTTATCTTTGAGCCGGCCGAATTGTGAGGCAGTCGAAGTCGGCATGGATTTTGATGTGCTGTCATTATCATCAAGGGATTCCCTGACTTCCCCGGCACCGATGATAGTGGAAACCCATTGGGGAGATTTACCGATATGTTTTCCTACCTCACGGTGATTTCCGTAGGTTTCCATTAGAATTTTGACAGCACTTTCCAAATCTTCAGGAAGCAGGGCTTCGGCCTGAATATTCTCAACAAGCTGATATTCCACCAGATCCGATCTTGACATCGGTTCAATAATTCGAGCCAGAAAAGGAATACCCAAATGCCGGCAGGCATTGGCTCTTCGGTGTCCTGTGGCTATGCGAAAACGTTCATCTTCCCACCAGCCGGTTCCGGGTTCCAGTTGACCATGAGCTTCCATCGAATCGGCCAATGCGGCTGTATTATCAAGCATACTGCGAATATTTGTTGAAGAGTAATTGATTTGTTCCGGGGGAATCTCCTGGATATCCATCATATCATGAACATCATAACACGCTGAGTATTAATTTTCTGATAATGAGTGGTCCATCTCAATTACCGTCAATTTTCCACTACCGCCGCTCAAATGCCCGAGGAAAGCTCCGGTATCGATATCCAGAACAGAACCGAATTGTACAGGTTCCCTGTGAATCGTATGCCCGGAATATATTAAATCTATCCCATCGATTATCTCGTTGAATCGCCTGTATCGCCGCCATAGGATTATATTTCTGTAGTGGTTGGGATTCCGAACGATTTCCCCCCAGCTGATATTTCTCGGCACAATGGAATGCACTATTCCATACCGGCCGACCTGAATTACCAGAGGCAGATCCTCGATCAGGGAAATATACTCTTCAATCCATTCTGATGACTGATGATGAATCCACTCACCTCCATTCTGGTTATGCCAATAGACCGGAGCTTCTTTATCCCTGTAGCATTGCAGGATTATGTCCTCGTGGTTTCCCATAACCGGGATGAACCAATCCTCTTTGATGAAGTGAATGGCTCTTGAGGATTCCGGCCCCCGATCGGTTAAATCTCCGACACAGAACATCCTGTCCTTAGCTGTGTCGAAATTGATCCGTCTCATGTTATCTTCAAGGTCAGTGAAACAACCATGAATGTCGCCGCATACGAAATCACGTCCATTTTCGTTTGATTCGTATTTATGGAACAACTCAGCCATGTCTGGAGTAAAGCTCATGATAGTTCCCGAGTCAAACACCACGAAGCAGTAAGCCTGTAAAAAGGTCTCTTAATCAGTTGAAAATCTATTTATACAATAAGTAATATTATGATAAACTTCACGTTAGTTGCGCTATTGGTGAAGTGGTTCTCACGGGAGCTTCCCAAGCTCCAATGACGGGTTCGATTCCCGTATAGCGCTTTTCAGGAAGCTGAAATTCAAAAATGGGGTAATAGCCTGGTAATTGAGCTTCTTATTGGATTCGGCTGAACCCCTCTGCCATCAATCAGCTTTCGGATACCATTCATTTTCAGTACCGCATTGTAAGCATAATTCTCTGTGAACACATAATAACTGACCACAGTGCTTACATTTCCACTTCTCGGTTTCATTTTTTATAAAAGTATCAATTCCAACTTCACGAATTGATTGTAAGTTCCGGATCGGGCTTTCTCCATATTTTACTCTATATCGTTTATCCAGATTCTTAATTCGCCTGCAGGGAAATTCAACACATTCAATGCATAGTAATTTATCATCACCATTTTTTTCAGAGCATCCTTTTATACTGCATACAGTGCAATGATATGGTTTGTTCCCAACATCATTACATCCCATACATTTATTTCCAGCTCTCTGGAAACCCAGGCAAAGGTCGCAGAGTACTCCACAAGGCGCGATACTTGAAGCATCCATAAGGAGGTGGTTGTTGATATCGTATGTCATGTTAAGTGTTCCCTTAGAATGTCTACTGCCAATGAAAGAAGTTTCTCATCCCGGGATGCCAAAAACCAGGGGTTCATCAGATTTTTTTTGCCGTATTCAAGATTCTTTCCGGTGAGGGCATTAACCACCCGGGCACCGGCGGCTCTGCAGACGGCATCAGCGGCAGCGGTATCCCATTCCATTGTCGGGGCGGGCCGGGGGTAGAGTTCAGCCGAGCCCTCGGCGATTCGGCAGAGCTTCAGGGAGCTGCCGGAATTGATAATATCCCCTTCACCGTATTTTTTTCCGATGGCATCGATGATGACTTCGGTTTCCCGATTTCCATGTGACCTGCTGGCGACAATTCTGGGGATATCTGCCGGCTTCCCGCAGGGTAGTGTAATTCCGGAGCTGTCCAAATCCGAAACGCCAGTCCTGTTAAACCTGAAGCCCCCCTCCCCGAGTATCCCCTGGTAGAGAATCCCGGGTACCGGGGCATACACCCAACCGGCTATGGGAACTCCTGGAGATTCGGCGGATTCCCGGGCAATCAGTGCGATATTCACGGTGAATTCGCCGTTTCGTTTGACAAACTCTTTTGTGCCGTCCAGCGGGTCGATGAGCCACCATGCTTCCCATCTGCTGCGCTCAGTGTAATCCTGGATTTTGCCTTCCTCGGAGATAATGGGGATGCTTCCAAGTGGGGCGGGAAGGGATTTCAATCCGTTCATGATGATGTTGTGTGAGGCAAGGTCGGCTTCGGTGAGCGGGGAAGAATCCTCTTTGCTCACCACTTCGAAATCTCTCTGATACACTTCCATGACGGCAAGTCCTGATTTAATTGAGAGTTCCTGCAGTAAACGGGAATGTTTCTGTGCTGCCTCAACCCAGGGGTTAATAATAGGTT
>JAUUYD010000161.1 GCA_030590585.1 Spirochaeta sp. | reverse complement strand
TATGTCGGTGCCATGCCCGGCAAGATTCTTCAGGGGATGAAAATCGTTAAATCCAGAGCACCTGTATTCATGATTGATGAGATCGATAAACTGGGCAGCAGTTATCAGGGAGATCCGTCCTCCGCCCTTCTGGAGGTGCTGGATCAGGAACAGAACATTAATTTTCGGGATCATTATCTGGATTTACCCTTCGATCTCTCCCATGTTGTCTTTGTCGCTACAGCCAACACTCTGGACCCCATACCCCGGCCTCTTTTGGACCGAATGGAAATCATCCGGCTGTCAGGATACGTGGTGGAAGAAAAAACAGAAATTGCCAAACGTTACATTATTCCCAAGAGCCTGAAGAAACACGGTCTTAAACGGGGTCAGATCAGATACAACAAAACCGCTTTGAAAGCCATCGCCGAAGGGTATGCCAGAGATGCCGGAATGAGAACTTTTGAAAAAGCTGTTGACCGTATCCACCGTAAGGTGGCCCGGCAGGTTGTGGAGGGAAGGGGTAAACTTCCTGTCCGCGTTGCCTCGGATACTCTGGAAGAATATCTGAAAAAACCCTATTTCCGGGAGGACGGCCTGAAAAAAGCCGCTATTCCGGGAATGGCTCTGGGTCTGGCCTGGACCAGTATGGGCGGGGATGTTCTTGTGATTGAAGCCGAAGCCGTAAAGGGAAAGGGAGGATTCAAGCTCACCGGCCAGATGGGGGATGTGATGAAAGAGTCCGCCGCAATCGCCTACACCAGGGCCAGAAAAATTGTTGAAGATATAGACGGGATCGAAAAGTTCTTTGACACACATATTGTGCATCTGCATATCCCCGAAGGTGCCACACCAAAAGATGGACCCTCAGCGGGTATTACCATGACCACCGCCTTACTCTCCCTGGCCTCGGGACAGAAAATACGAACCAACCTGGCCATGACAGGAGAGCTGAGCCTCACCGGTAAAGTATTGGCGATCGGCGGCCTGAAAGAAAAAACCATTGCCGCCAGACGCCATAAAGTAAAAGATGTTATCATTCCGGAATCCAATATGAGAGATCTGGAAGAGATTCCCGATCATGTAAAAAAAGGCATCACCTTCCATCCGATGAAAGAGCTTGAAGATGTCATGGAATTTGCTTTACCCAAATTGAGGTGATTAGATGAGCTTTATAGACAGATACCAGAGAATGAGTGTCGACGATCTTCGAGGCGAAGTTATCAGCCTGCTTAAAAAAGCATATGCAGATGGGCGTATTACCGTCGACTCCCTGGAACGGCGTCTCGAAGAGGCCACAGGAGCTGTTGATAAAGAAGCTCTGATTGCCCTCATCTCGGATATCCCTGCCTCTGAGAGCGAAAAAAACGCATCTGATTCTTCAGAAGAATCAGATCGCCCCTGGATGATAAACAGCCGGGTTCCCCGGGAAAACCAGTCTTTTTTCGCCATACTTGGAAGTTCCTCCAGAAACAGCCGCTGGCAGCCGGCCCGCTCCATAACCTGCCTCTCACTTCTGGGCAGTGTGAAACTCGATTTCAGGGAAGCTGAGTTTCCCCGCAGCGGAATAACAATTAATGCGGGCTGTATTATGGGAAATCTTGAGATTCTTATCCCGCCGGGTATTAATGCTGATTTGTCCGGTTTACCGCTTCTTGGGAGTATGGATAACAAAGCCGACGCCGGAGATGAGGGAGCTCCCCTCATCAGCGTCAGAGGTTTTGCTGTTATGGGCAGCGTCGAGATTAAACGAAAAGAACTCAATCCGAAACGGCAGTCAAATGCGTCTAAAAGACGAAAGGCAAAGAACCGTAAAGATACTGGCTAGGAGCCCAGATACAATGACGATCTAATCGTCTGCTCCGCCTCTTCACAGCCGCTGCGAACCGCAAGTTCCAACGGCGTTTCTTCATCCTTATCGTTAACAGCAGGATCGGCATCGGCTCCCAGCAGCATAGCCGTCAGATCGGGATTGCAGGAAAGAACAGCAAAGTGCAGGGGTACCCGCCCGTCTCTGTCGGGAAGATTGGGATCGGCACCGGCATTAAGCAGGGCCGCTGTTACCAGGATATCACCTGCGATGGCAGCATAATGCAGAGCCGTACGGCCCTCTTCATCACGGGCATCGACATCTGATTTTTCGGATATCAGTTCTTCAATCTCCCTGATATCACCCTCATCGGCAGCCTCATGCAAAGCTGTCGTTCTACCCCGGGGGGCAGCGGCACAGGACCCCAGGAACATAATAAATACTGTTGCGGTTAATAATGTTGCAGCGGCTGATTTCATGAGATCCCCATTCTATTCCTAACGGAACAAACGGCGCCAGTCCCGGGGAATTCGGTTTACAGGAACAAAGAAAGTAAGCTGCGCGGCATCCTGACTCACTACAAAGGTGGGCAAACCCAGAAGCCGCCAGCCCCCGTCACTCACCGCCCCGCCTGAACTGCCTCCGGCGATTACAGCATCTGTTTTCAATATAAGCCCTGAAGGTGTTTGCTCTCCACCTGACAGGATTCCCCGGGTGAGTGTGATGTAAGAACGGGATAATCCGGAACCCATCCAGGGATACCCCATGAGGAGCAGTGGATCTCCAATATTCAGAGCCTGGGGATCACCAAGCTTCCAGAAAGGAAACTCATACCCTGCGGGAATAGGCCTGCCCCATTTATCTCCGACAATCCTGATAAGGGCCAGATCGTTTCCAGGACTGCTGCGGATCACCTCTGCTGTGAAGAGCTCCCGGGGTGCTTCGAATGAATCCAGGGATAGCGCGACAATTATTTCCGAGAGTTCTTTTCCACCATTATCTACCACAACATGATGATTTGTCAGAATCAGACCATCCCGGCTGACGAGACACCCGGACCCGATACCCGCGGAACTCACCAGCTGAACCGTCGCCAGGCGTACCGCCTCAGGACCTTCGACAGGTAACGGTATTTCCGGTAATTCCGGAGCCGCGGCCGGGGGGGCCGATCCTATGGAAAATACCAGGCTGACCGGAATCGGATAATCAGGATTAGTTGCTTCAATAACAGTCAGATAATAACGCCCGGAATCCGGAGAAGCACCTTCCCCGTTCATTCTTATTGTTTCACGGCCAAGATAAGTATCGGCAATAACAAGATATTCCCCCCTCGAAGGTACCGGGTTTTCCCTTGAGAGAAAAAGATCGATATCCCCGGGGGTATCCAGGACATCGATGCGGAAAGCTTCAGTTTTCCGGGGGATATCCAGGGTAAAGTGAGACAGATAACCGTTATCCGCATTTAATTCAAACACCACCGGCTCACCGGGGACAAGAGCCTGTGCCATATTCTCGGCATCAAAGACTTCATAAACTATTGAGAATCGTATCGGTGAAAAAGATTTGCCATCCTCCCTGGGCATTTCATCCCAGTTGTAAGTCACATCCAGAAAATACCGTCCGGTGGGAAGCCAAGTTTCATTTGCTTTGTATAAATGAAGTTCTTCCAGCCAGGCATCGCTATCAGAATAGAAATCCGCCTGATCGTAATCCTCCATTTCCTGGCCATGACGGATGTATAAATCCAGATCGGCATTCGATTCGGTAATACGCACCCTTACCGCTAAAGCTGTAGAAGGTATATCAAGAAGAAAAGTCTTGTAATTATTATGTGTATCTTCGGGATGGATGATACCCTGTACTGTTTCACCGGGAACCAGTCTCGGGAATCTCGGGGACTTGGCGGCCAGGTGCATGACTGCGGTAATGGAAAGTATAATTATCAGAATGATGCGGGACCAGCGTGTTGTTTTATTCATGGGTTCTCCTGTCTGATCTTACCAATATCCATCATTATCTCCCCCAATTCCAGCATGGCGTTTATTGGGCTCACTGAAATAAAGCGATTCAGGTCGGCAGGGGTTAACGATGTCACAGAGATACTACCTGTTGCAAGAAGGCGGGCCCGCCGGGTGCCGGGGAGCAGAACTTCGGCAGGGGTCCACCAGCAGCGGCCGTCGAAGAAGGCCGCATTGGCGTAGGAAAAATCTGTAATCTTTCCCCCCGAAACGATGAGCGCCGTATCAGCCCCGACCGCCCGGGCCCGCCGGGTCAGCTCATCCAGTTCGGGGCGATCGACAGTTTTATAGGCATAGCTTACCCGGCCGCCATCAACCAGGGCCGCCGAGGCGTAAGGCATGGGCTTGTAGGCCACGGCCTCCACACTGTGGATTTCCGTATCGTAGAGAACCCGAACCTTCCAGCGGCCGGACCCGATAGAGTCGGAGGCCCGCTCCAGAGCACCTTGTAGACCGTAAGGCGCCATAATCCCGAAAAGATCTCGCCGGGACCGTATCATCCTGTCGATGTGAGGTGTCAAATCGTAAAACCGTACGTAATCGGCAAGGATGGTTTCAACCAAAATGGGAATAGATTTTCGCTTTGAGTTCTGCATATTCACTTTCCATATCACTGTAAATGGTAATTCCTCCACCGCTTTTATAAATAAGATTCCTGTCAGTCGATTTCTCAGTCGATTTCTCAACAAAACGTATCATAACCGCACTATCCAGGCTAAGGCCGTTAAAAACACCGAATACACCGGTATACCACCCCCGATCATAACTCTCAGCCTCCCGAATTATCTCAGCTGTACGCTTCTTAGGTGCCCCGGTTACCGAACCGGCGGGAAGCAGCCGTTTCAGTGTCGTTCCAACATACTGCCGCCATTCGGATCCGAGTTCCCCGGAAACTTGAGAACTCACTTGAAGAAGATGCCGGTCTCTGGCTTTAATTTCTGTAATAAACCGGTAACGAGGTACCGAAATCCGACGGCCCACCATACCCAGATCGTTCCTGATAAGATCCACAATAGTGACATGCTCTGCTGCTTCCTTTTCATCAGCCAGAATTATTTCAGCTGCATTCGGTATGGAAGCATCAATTGTTCCTTTCATCGGAAAAGAAGAAATCGCCCCAGCTCGGGTGATACTGATAAATCGCTCCGGGGAAAAAACTGCCAATTGACCGGGAACAAATAAGCGGAATGGAGCCCGGGCACAGCCGGCAAGCTGCTCCAATGAAAGATTGGTGTTCAGCCGGGAAGGAAAAGTGAGATTTGCCAGCCAGGATTCACCCCGGATTTGAGCCTGGCGAATAACATCAAATCCTCGACTGTAGTTTTCCAGGGAAACAATACTTGCATCAAATTTATACTTTCCTTTTAAAAGCTGCTCACATCCCCGGGGTTTATCCAGAGTTCCAAAACCATCAACATACCAGAGAATCCCGTTATCAGCAGCCTTGGAGAATTCCATCACAATCCAACGCTCAGCCCAGGCATCAACAATGAAGATAAAAGGGATTCCCGAACCTGCCATTCGGTCCATCTCAGCCGAGCCGTTCCCGGCATCAACTGCAAAGTTATCAAGTAATGGAACTCCTGGATTCATGGTCAACATACTAATTAATCATTCAGCTCTGGCCAACCATCGATAACAGGACTATATTTATTCCGATGGTACTCGAAGAAATTGATTATACCCGTTATGCGGAACTGCTCATCGGCACCGGAATCAACCTTCAAAAGGGTGAAAATCTGATAATCCGTCACCATATCAGCGGCTCTCTTCTGGCCCGGCGCTGTGCCGAAGTGGCCTATGCCCGGGGAGCCGGAATTGTGGAATTGAAACTCAACGATCTCCATATTCTCAAATCCCGTATAGCGGCTCAGGCAGGTGATGAATCGACCCTTGCTGCCGCTCCCGGTTGGATGGAAGCATGGCAGGATTCCATATTGGGGGAAGGTTGGGGATATCTGGTCCTGGCATCCTTCGAAGATGTCGGTCTGCTTGCCGATACCGACCAGAACGCCATGATGCTTTATGAGAAATTCCAACGGCAGAAAATCCGCCGGTTTCATGATGCGATAGGCGGTCATAAAATTTCCTGGTGTGTTGCCGCAGTTCCCGGTCCCGGGTGGGCTGAGCGGGTGCTGGGCAAAGGGAAGACGACAATTGACCTCTGGCG
>JAUUYD010000389.1 GCA_030590585.1 Spirochaeta sp. | reverse complement strand
TGGAGACAGATGTAGAGATGCGTACAAACATAGATGGAGTATTTGCCGCCGGTGATGTTACCTCAAAGCGCTACCGTCAGATTACTACGGCGGTTTCCGATGGAACCATTGCCGGTATCGCAGCCGGTAAAGAACTCGAGTAATAAAAAACCGCCGGTCAATCGGCGGTTTTTTTGTGTCCAACCGGATCAGCCGCGGGTGCTCTCCAGGAGTTGAGTCAGCTCTGATATCGGCCGGGGGCCGACAAAGAATTCCCGGATTTTTCCATCTTCAACAACGACAGTTGAAGGAGTACCCATTACACCGAAGGCCCGGGCTGTACTCATATCTTTTGATACATCCACTTTAAAACATCGGGGATTGTTTTTGGTGTATCCTTCCACTACCGGTGTCATGCTCTTACATGCGCCGCAGGACGGGCTGTAGAAATAAAATAGTGATGACTTGCCATCCTTAATGGCCTTCCCTTTAACACCTCCCAATTCCGGAGCTGCTTTGCCCTTTTTCCATTTCATTTTGAAGACCATGAATTTCTGGAATCCGAAAAATAAGACGACGATGGCGATTATAATTATTATGAAAGTGTTCACTAGTTACCTCTATATATGATCAAGTTAATATACCGGGAATTTATTCAGAGGTCAATTTTAAAGATCTATTTTCCAACAGTTCCAAACGAAATGATTTATTTTTATGCGTTGGTCAGCCGTTTATTATAGCAACTATTAATGGAGATAAGCATGCCCTCATTTTCCGATTGGAGACTCCGATCTCAACTTCTCTTTACGACTTTGGCCGTTATCATTCTTTTATCAGGAACACTGACCGGATATAATGCGTTTACCACCTTGAGGGACAGCAGGCAGGAAATTGCCGAGGACCGTGAAAATACACTGCAGGTACAGAAGGACAAGCTCTGGGACTATGTGAATCTTGCGTATGAAACTGTTAAGTCCCACTACAGGAGCGCTCAGGATCCGGATTGGCTGGAAGGCCGTTACGGGCCGGATCTTGTAAATGTCGTAGATCTGGCAGAATCCATTGTTAAGGGCTATCTCGAAAAAGAATATTCAGGTCGGCTCTCGCCGGCAAAAGCACGGTATGATGCCGTGGAAGCTCTCAGGGTGCTGAGATTTAACGATGGTGATGAATATATATGGATCAGTGATATCACCGCTCCGGTTCCCAATCTGATTATGAACCCGGGGTATCCGGAAAAAGAAGGTCTGCCGCTCAGCGATACGACGTACAACGTCATCGGAACTGAAGATGCGGATTTTGATGTTAAAGGCGGCGGTGGGATGAACCTTTACACAGCGGCACTTGATGTAATTTCCGAAAATGGCAGTGGATTTCTTTCCTACGACTGGCCCAGGAAAGAAGCTGATGGTTATATCAGGAACAGACCGAGACTCTCCCACGTTCGACTCATACCTGAGTGGGGGTGGATTATCGGTACCGGTATGTTTACAGACATCGCAATGGATGAAGCGAAAAAACTCTCAATGGAAACCATCCATGATATGAAATTTGACAATAGAGAGGGATATTTCTGGATTAATGATATGACCATGCCCTACCCGAGAATGATAATGGATGCAGCCAGTCCGGAACTTAACGGCCGTATTCTGGACGACCCGGATTTCAATATTGTTGGTGAAAAAGGCAGCAATCTGTTTGTCGAAATGGTGAAAATCACCGAGGTTGGAGGATCCGCGTATCTCCGTTACCCCTGGCCGAAACCAGCGGGCAGCAAAATGGGAGAAACAGAAACCAAAGAAGCATTTGTAAGGCCTTTTGAACCGTGGAACTGGATTATTGGAAGCGGTATTTATATCAATAAAATTGAACGGGACAGTGCTGCCCGTGAAGAAGAAATGTTTAACAGTGTCGTCAGATCCATACTGGTGTTTGTGGGTATTACGATTGCTGCCGTTTTGGTTTCCCTGGTCATTATTTCCATCCTGATCAGAAAGATTACCAGGCCGATCAATGAAGTCGTCAACTGGTCCACAAGGCTTGCTGAAGGAGACCTGACCGAGCGCCTCACTTATACAGGCAGGAATGAAATAGGCCGGCAGGGAGAGAATCTCAACCGGGCGGCTGAGTCCATCAGGTCTTTGATGATCCGGATTAAAGAACTTACAGACAGTGCTGAGGATGTTAAAGATCAGCTTGAATCTTCAACCGAGGAAACAGGCAGTGCCCTCAGTCAGATTACAGTACATCTGGACAATGTGCAGACCAAATTCACCGATATGGACGGCAATATTGATGAGTCCTCCAGCGCGGTAGAACAGATCAGTGCAAATATCCGGGGTCTGGAGTCACGAATAAATCAGCAGGCTGCAGCTGTCGAGGAGTCCTCCGCGGCAGTGGAGGAAATCCTGGGATCTTTGAACAATATTGCCAGAACCAGTGAGGAAAAGAGCCGCTCCGCCGGAGGACTGAAGGGAATACTTGAGGACTGCCGTGGTCGATTCGGAGCTATGAACGAGAGTATAGAGAAATTGTCAAAAGCCGGCGATGAGATGGGTACCATGGCAGCGGTAATAGGCGGGATTGCCTCGAGAACCAACCTTCTGTCCATGAATGCAGCTATTGAAGCCGCTCATGCGGGAGATTCGGGAAAAGGCTTTGCCGTTGTCGCCGAGGAAATGCGGGGTCTTGCAGAGAATGCCTCCAGCAATGCCCGTAATATCAAAAAAACTCTTGATGGTGATGTCAGGGAAATTGAGATTCTGCTCGGTGAAAGCCGTCAGGTAAATGAGATTTATTTTACCATGGAAGAGGAAGCCGCATCGATGGCGGACGTCCTTTCAGAGATTTCCGGAACCATGGTTGAAATGTCTGCAGGATCCCGGGAAATCCTCGAGTCAGTCGAGTCTCTAAGAACCATCAGCTCCGAGGTTCTTACAGGCTCAAAGGAAATGAGTTCCGGCAATGAAGTTGTTTCCCGAACCATAAACGAAGTGGCAGATGTCTCCAGAGAGGTGGCCCTTGCCATTTCCGAAGTCAAACTGGGCAACGAGAAAATAAACCGCAGCGTTCTGGAACTGGATGCCAATGTACGCCGTATGGTGGAAAGTATCTCAAGTATTTCCAGGGAAGTCGGGCGATTCAGAACCTGAAAAGCGATGAGCTGGGGCCTGAACATAGTTTCAGACGCTTTGAATCTTGTTACCTAAAGATTGCGCGATTTAGTTTTTTTACATTGAGTATCCAGGTCGTTATGTTCAATTTGATCCGGATACTTTACTATTGAATGAAGATGACAACGTTGGAACCGGTAACACAGATTACAGCTCAGAAGAGATCGGTGATCGTTCAGGCGGGAATCAAGGAATTCGGCACTCCTTTTGATCTGGTCTTGAAGTCTATATTGCATTTGTCTTTTGGGAAATCGATACTATCCGAGTTTGTCTTCTTATGAGTTCTGAAAACTTAAAGATGGATCGAACACTACTTTCAATCGGAAGTCATAGTGATCTTGAAAATGAAGACCGTGAGTACTGGGCGAAAGCGACGATCCGTGAGCGGTTAGAAACCGTCACCTATCTTAGGGAGTGTTTCTATGGTGAAGAGGCCAC
>JAUUYD010000119.1 GCA_030590585.1 Spirochaeta sp. | reverse complement strand
TAAAAAAGGATGAAGAGGGGAAACCGGCCTTTATCGGACAATCCACCAAGCTCAAAGGGAAGGGAGAGGGTTTCGGAACCGCTCAGGTTTGGAGTACGTTCGGGGCCGACAGGTTGGAGATTCACAGTGAACTCATGAAGGGGACCGAGTGGATTATTGAATTTGAACGCTCGGCGGTAGGTCTCACAAAACAATTCACTTCCCTGCAAAGGCGGTTCCACGAGATCCAGGGTCTTCAGGAAAAAATTGAAATCAACAAAAATTCTGAACGTACGGATGTGATTACAGCCATATGGCGGATTCGGAAAAAGGAGATATTTCTTTTTGAACTCCTTGAGTTGTTCAGCCGGAATCATAATATCAGAGACCTGTACCGTGAGGTTCTCTCATATTTTCGGGGAGGGATGGAAGAGGATGATTTTAAATCCCGGGTAAGTCTTTGGAAAGGTGATCATCAAGCTCTGAACGCCTGGGTTTCGGCTATCGCCCGAAGTATTCAGCGGCACTATAAAAAACTCTCATCCCGTGTGGATATGAATGAATACAGCGGCGCGCTCTTCAAGAGCTACGGACAGTCAGTGGACAAGGTGATTATTTTCACCCTCAATCCATACTCCCGGGCCTTTCTGGCTACTGACCGTAAGCTGGCCGAACATCTGGATTTTTCACCCTATCTGGGAGGAGACAAGGCAAAACTGCTTCGGGGTGAGTTTGTCGGTGATGTTAATATTGACACCAACCCGATTTACCTGGGTGTATGGTCGGTGGATTCTGATGAGGACCTGAAAGAAAAGCTTATGCTGCTCAGAGAAGGTGCTAAAACGATACTGGGTTATGGGATTCACCCTTCAAAACGTCTTGCCCTCTACCAATCAACTTATATCCGTCATCAGCGTGATATTGACTCGGATGCCTCAAGTACCTTTGGTGAGTTTGCATCGTTGTCCATTGAAGAAATGGAACGCCGTTTTGTCCGGGAAGCCGAAGATGAAATGCAGGGCTTCCTTGCGGCTCTGGATTAGGTGTCAGCTATTGACTCCCTGCCGATGTCTATGGTACTTCAAGTATCGGCCTCATAAAGCCTTATCGATAAAAATCATACGGAGATTCTTAATATGCTCAGTGTCTCGGATATCAGCCTTTCTTTTGGAAAGCGTCTACTTTTCAAAGACGTCAGTATCAAATTCACCCCCGGTAACTGTTATGGCCTGATCGGGGCCAACGGATCAGGAAAGTCCACCTTTCTAAAGATTCTGTCCGGGGAACAGGAGTATGATTCCGGTCAGATTCACATCCCCGCAGGAATGCGAATGGCTGTACTGGCTCAGAACCGGGATGCCTATGATGATTTTACCGTTCTTCATACCGTAATCAAGGGTTATATCAAACTGTATGAAGTGATGAAAGAGCGGGAGGACCTCTATTCCAAAGCTGATATGACCGACGATGAGGGCATGAGAGTTGCCGAGCTCGAAGGTGATTTTGCTGAAATGGGCGGATATGAGTCCGAGAGTGAAGCCGCAACGCTATTGGCGGGTCTGGGTATCGATGGAGAAATGCACGACAAGCTCATGTCGGATGTGGAAGAGGATATTAAAGTTCGAGTCCTTATTGCCCAGGCACTGTTTGGAAACCCTGATATTCTCCTTCTCGATGAGCCTACCAACCATCTGGATATCGAGTCGATCAGATGGCTGGAGGAGTTCCTCCTCAAGTTCAACAACACCGTAATTGTCGTCAGTCATGACAGACACTTTCTGAACAAGGTTTGTTCCCATATTGCCGATATCGATTATGGAAAAATCAGTATCTACGCTGGAAATTATTCCTTTTGGCAACAGGCCAGCCAGCTGGTGGCCAGACAGCAGAAAGATCAGCACAAAAAAGCTGAAACCCGTGCCTCGGAATTAAAAGCCTTCATCCAGCGTTTCAGTGCAAATGCATCGAAGAGCAAGCAGGCCACAAGCCGAATGAAGGAACTGGAAAAACTCGATCTTGAAAATCTTCCAAGAACCTCAAGGCGGTTTCCGTTTTGTGGTTTCACTCCCGAGCGTGATCTTGGGAAAATAGTCCTGGAAGTGGAAAATCTCACCAGGAGTATTGATGGTGAGCTGCTCTTTAAGGGATGGGACCTCAATGTACAGGCCGGAGATAAAATTGGTTTTGTCGGCCCGAATAATCTGGCAAAAACGGCTATTATGGACATCATTGCCGGAGAGGATAAAGCCGATGAAGGTTTCATCAAGTGGGGCGTAACGACTAAGTTTGATTACTTCCCCAAGAGTAATTCCTATTTTTTTGATAATAATATAAATATGACGGACTGGCTTCGTCAGTACTCCGTGGAGCAGGACGAGTCTTATATCCGGGGATTTCTTGGACGGATGCTTTTTACACAGGATGAATCACTGAAGAAAGTGAAGGTTCTTTCCGGTGGGGAAAAAGTCCGCTGCCTGCTTTCGAAGATGATGCTCAGCGGCGCCAATGTTCTGATTCTGGATGATCCCACCGGGCATCTGGATCTGGAATCCATTACAAGTCTCAACAACGGCCTGATAGATTTCGGAGGTGCGATAATTTTTGCCAGTCATGATCATCAATTTATCAATACGATCGCAAACCGCATTATAGAGTTCACACCGGCAGGTGTTATTGACAGACGTATGACTTTTGAGGAATACCTGCAGAATGAGTCTGTAGCCGAATTACGTGACAAAATGTACGGCGGTCACCACGAGCGTCTGAAAATATAAAGAGTCAATGAATGACTCCACTGAAAAAAGAGGAGATTATTGCAGAGACAAGACGCAAAAAGCACAGAAAGCGTAGTGTAGCAGAGCTACATGAGCATTTCGAGCATTTTTGTAACGCAGTATCTGCAGTCAGATACCTTTTTTCAGTGGAGTCCTTAGTCGTCTATGCCCCGTAGTACCGTAAGTACGGCATACCCGGATGAAAGATCTTCCCTCATGACAAGAACATCCTCGGGTACCCTGAGACGAACATTTGTGAAATTCCAGATTCGTCGAATTCCGGCAGATACCAGTTTGTCACAGACATCCTGTGCTACCAGAGAAGGAACGGTCAGTATCGCCAGTCGGGCTTCTTTTTTTGCAACAATTTCCGGCATCTCATTCAATGGATAAACCGTAGGGCCATTATCCCTGGGACCGATTTTATCTATGGACATGTCGAATGCCCCTACCAGAGTGAGACCATGGTCTTTCAGTTCCTTATAACCCATTAATGCCGAACCCAGATTTCCCGCACCCACTACAACAGCACGGCAGCCCCGATCCCAATTCAGAAATTTTTCAATCGCCGAAATAAGTTCCTCCACCGGATAACCGACACGGGGTTTTCCAACAATCCCGGTTACAGCCAGGTCTTTCCGCACTTGAATGGCTTCAAGTTCGAGTTCCTCAGCGATGACTGTACCTGATATAACGGTGAATCCCTCGGATCTGTAGTTCTTCACCACTTCAAGGTAGGATGGAAGGCGCCGAATCGTCGGGATACTGGCTGAAACTTTCTTGGCATGCTGTGATATACGAGTCATAACGGCCTCTTCCTGTTGTAATACTGAGGTAATTTCAAAAAACAGTATTTTGGAATTACCCGGACATTTAGAACACTCATTTTATTATATAGTAATAAAAAAAAGTATTAAGATTTTTTTATCTTATACGAAATACACCGTTTACGCTAGTTTTCATCAGTCGAAACTCGTCATATAATCAACAACCACATCCAAAGGATGTAGTTTGGCGGGTTGCGCCCCCATAGGGGGCTTACGGTGTTGCAAGAGAGCCGCCGAACTTCGGAGATAAGGAGAAAGGCAAAGCCGTTCCTCTACCGCCACCAGGGAGGCGGCTTTCGCTTCAGTAAAAGAACAATGAATGAAAATGTGATAGAAGCAACAATTGAGAAATTAATACCCGGCGGGAACGGTCTTGCGCGTATTGACGGTATGGCTGTTTTTATACCCGGAACTCTCCCGGGAGAGAGGGTTAGAGCAGCTGTTATTGAGAAGAAGAAAGGCTGGGTGAAGACCGGTCCACCGGAAATCCTGGAAGCATCTCCGGAACGTCAGACTCCCTTCTGCCCGTTATTTGATCAATGCGGAGGCTGCAGCTGGCAGCATATGAGTTATCCGGCTCAACTTGAAGCAAAAACGGCTTTTTCAAAAGAAGCTCTTATGCGTCAGGGCGGCTTTTCCAGCGATGAAATTCCGGATTTTCAAGTGACCTCGTCACCAGCTGAGGGCTACCGCTCCCGCATCCGGCCCGTCATCCTTCCCGGAGGCGCCGCGGGATTCCATTCCTCAGGATCTGACAAGGTGATTCAGGTAACAACTTGTCCGGTAGCATCCGCCGGTGTGAATCAATTTTTAGCCAAACCGCCGTCGGGGCTTAAAAGCGGTGATAACCCTGTTGTTTTCGGTAACGATACGGAATTCTGGACCGGGGGCATCGATGAGGAGGCCATTGCGGTGGTAAAGGGTAAAACATTCCGTTTTCCTCTTGAATCATTTTTTCAATCAAACATGAATCCCCTGGATGAACTGATCGATTTCGCTCTGAAGGATGCCGATGGCAGCGGCAGCAGCTGCGCAATGGATCTTTACGGCGGAGTAGGGCTCTTCGGAGCCTTCCTTGCCGGGAGTTTTGACAGGGTAATCGGTGTGGACAGAGATAAAAAGACCAAGAAGTACTGGAAAAGGCATGTCGGGGACAACGGTACTTTTCATCCAATATCTCTGGAGGACTGGACCCGCAGGAGAATCGAATCCAAGCCGGACTTTATCATTGTAGATCCACCGCGTACCGGGCTTTCCCCTTCAATCCGCCGGGTATTCGCAAGATTGAAAGTTCCCCGGATAGCCTATGTATCCTGTAACCCCGTTACTCAGGCAAGGGATATAAAAGAACTCTGTGCCGCGGGTTATAAATTACAGAGCTTCGGCATCTTCGATTTTTCCCCGCAAACCCCTCATGTGGAAACAGTAGCCCGGCTGGTACTATGAGGCGGCAGAGGCCGTCCAGTCTGTTGGCGGTATTCCTGCTATTCCTGATGCTGTTTCAGGTTTCAACCACCGGTGAAGCTGATACCATCAGCACTGAACCGGTTTGGAGGCGTGCCCTTGGTGGTCAGATTAACGCATTCGCAGCTCAGGGCCCCGGCGGTGATGTTTATATTGTCGCCGACGACAGGGCCCTGCACAGCCTTAACCCTCTAAGCGGGGAATCCAATTGGATATACCGCCCGGGCGGGAGACTGAGATCGTTGTTGATGGTTGCGGCCGACGGCACTGTATACGTTCAAAACGATCGGCAGGAACTTTTTGCTGTAACCCCCGGGGGAACCGGCCGCTGGAAACTTCGAATGGGAGCCGAACCTTCGGCTTTACCGGCTGCAGCTCCTGACGGCAGGGTTATCATAGCTCTGGTCGGCGGACGAATTGTGTGTGTGTCCCGCTACGGTGTCATTCTCTGGAGCATCGATGAGAGTGCGGAGGCCTCTGCGGCGCCGGTGGTGAGTTCAGATGGACTGGTATGGGTTCCTCTCAGTGACGGACGCATCATCGCCCTTGATATCTGGGGTGAAGAAGTCGCTCAATTTTCCATGAGCGCGGCTGTATCGGTTCTTGCCATGGATGGTTCTGGGAGACTATGGGCCGGCGGATTCGACGGCAGGATTTCCGTGTTCCCGGCAGACGGAAATACGGAGCCGGATTTTGAAGTCAGACCTGCATCTTCAAGAACCGCTGCCATACTGACTGATTCTCAAGGGGGCGGGCAGGTATTTCTGGCGGATGGAAGTTTCATATCATACGATACAGATGGTAATGAGCTGACCCGGGAACGTATCACTCTCAGCGGCGGGGCACCATCGGCCACAGCCAAAGGTATCATCTTTGTTCCCTCTTCCGACGGCAGTATTCGCATTGTGTATCCCGGTGAAGGTTCAGATTCCGGTTCCGGGGAGTTACGCGGAAAATCGGTACTGGCCGAACCCCTTCTCACCGACGAGGGCATGCTGATTTCAGGTGGGGGTGACTGGATACTCTACGCCTGGTATGCAGGAGTACCAGGTACCGGTTGGCGGCAATTCCGGGGCGGGCCCAGAAGATCAGGCACCTTTCTCTCAGATCCGCCGCCAATCGACCGCAGGGAAGCCAGGCGTGATGTGGGGTTTTTTTATCGGGAGAGAATGGCCGTTTCAGACGATCTTACCGAAAGAATGGAGCTGCTGACTGAACTTGAGTCCTACCCCGATAACCGCAGTATGCATCGGGATCTGCCATGGGCAGAGCTTCTTCTTGAAGACCTTGTATCTGTTGGTACCATACGTTTTATAAATCGGCAGAATGAAGCTCTGATGTCCCATCCTACAGCTCGAGCCAGGGCCTACCTTCTGATTGCCCGGGGGGAGGACTTCCGCTCACGGGGACTGATATTGGAATGTTTGAGGCATGAAAACGATACAATGGCCCTTGCAGCCGGTTTCCGGGCCCTGGGAATCATCGGGTCCGATTGGGATGGAGCTTCGATGCGCATCATTGCCGGACGATACCGGGAATTCCAACCCGCGTCTGGGCATCTCACCCTGGAAACCGCCAGGGCCATAGCCGATCTAGTACGGTATAATGGTAATATCAGCGATCCCGCAGGTTATTCACTGATGAGTAAGCTTTTAAACGAGGAATTACCAGGTTCAGCCAGGGAAGAAGTCATTGCCATTATCCGCAGCGTCGCGGGTTTGTAAAAAAAAACAGGACATCCGGCAATTAGGTGACTATAATTCTGATAAGGAGTCACCGAATGACCCGAAGCACTTATTCTCGTATATTATTCCTTTTTGTAATCCTGCTGATTACAGTCAGTTCTGTCTGGACCGAAGATATCCGGGTAGACCGGGACGAACTGGCAAGTATTGGAGATCAATCTATAAAATTCATCAATTATGTCGGCCCGTATGAATTTATTAATACCCTGGATCAGATACGTGGAATCGGCCGTTCTCTGGGTGAAAATATCAATCCCCGGGAATCGGGTGAGGCCTCTCTGGGCGGCAAGTACAGGTTTCTGCATATAGTGAGTCCTGAAATTGAAAAAGGTCTGGATGCCGACATCTTCATTATTGAAGAAGGTG
>JAUUYD010000490.1 GCA_030590585.1 Spirochaeta sp. | reverse complement strand
ATGACGATAACTATCACCATGGCTTTTAAAGGGTGGATAGATTTTCCGGTAGCGGCGGCTGTTATCCTGGGAGAGAATATTGGTACCACCATAACAGCCTTTATAGCTTCGTTGCCGATGAATGCAACGGCTAAACGGACGGCCCGCGCCCATATGCTGTTTAATCTCATCGGTGTTTTATGGATGCTTGCGGTTTTTAACCCTTTTACCAGATTGGTGGATTTTATTATTCCAGGATCCGCTGCCGACCCGGTGAACATCCCGTTTCATCTATCGATGTTCCACACCCTTTTCAATGTCCTTAATACTTTACTTCTGATTGGTTTTATAAGCCCGATGAGCCGTCTGGTGGAAAAAATGGTTAAGGATGATGTATCAACATCCCTGAAGATCCCCTACAAGCTCAAGATAGTTCCCTGGAATATCACAGATGCAGTTGCTTCAAATCTCATTACTGTACGAAGCGATCTGGCATCAATGGCAGGTGAGGCTTATACCATGCTGATGATGGTTTCAACCCACGCCGGGGATCAGAAAGAGTTGGAGAAGGGCAGGGATGAGATGATATTAAGGGAGCAGAGGGTTGATGATATGCAGGAGCAGATAATCGGCTACCTTACAAAGTGCACACAGCAGCCTCTGGGTCATGATCAGTCAAAAACAGTCGCTGCTCAGCACCGTATTGCAAACGAACTGGAATCGGTGGCCGACAGCAGCTTCAGTATTTGATTACTACTGGATAAGCTTCATGATAAGGGCTGGAAGTTTCATGATCAGGGAGATAAAGAGCTGCAGATTTACACTTCCCTGGTACTGGATTTCATTAAATACAATCAGGATTTTCTGGACAATAAAGCAGATGACTACGATATTAAGGCAGCTGAAAAAATGGAGCAGGGTATCGACTCCATGCGGGACAAGCTCAGAAAACGCTCCCGCCGCACCATTGAGAGGGATGAGGAAGTTAACGTGAAGGGTGAGCTGATATTTATGGATATTGTCAAACATCTTGAGCATATTGGAGACAACTCCATAAATGTATCCGAAGCTATTGTGGAGATGCCTGGAATCTGACCCTTTGTCATTCACAGCCTGCCTGCTGTTGACTTCTCATTCAGAGAGGCTCATGCTGAAATCATGAGATTCATGGAGAAACATAAGGCGAGCCGTCTGATTCAGGCTGTAATTGCCCTGTTGCTATGTTCTTTTTCACTGCTTCCTGCAGTCGAAGGGCCGGCAGATGCCGAGGATGAAATCATCCCTGCAAAAGTTTATGTAATCCCTTTAAGAGAGGATGTAGACCGTTATCTCGGTGTATTCCTCGGCCGATCTCTTGAGACAGCAAAGAGGGCGGGAGCTGAACTCCTTATTATTGAAATCGATACATTCGGCGGCAGGGTTGATACGGCTCTTGAAATCGCCAGCAGGATTGGTTCAGCTTCCTGGGCCAGAACTGTGGCCTATATTCCCGCGGACAGCGGCGGACGGGGTGTGAGCTGGTCTGCCGGAGCCCTGATGGCCTTTTCAAATTCTGAAATCTGGATGGCCCCGGGTACTTCCATGGGAGCCGCGGCACCGGTCTATCAGACCGCCGAAGGCATGCAGGTCGCTGAAGAAAAGACGGTCAGTGCCGTCAGGGGACAGATTGCCGCCCTGGCTGAAAAGAACGGTTATCCCATCGGAGTGGCCCTGGCCATGGTAGATATGGATGTCGTTCTGAAAGAAATTGTTATAGACGGTGTCGAATCCCTGGCGACGGCTGCGGATATCGAGGTGATGGAACGAAAAGGTGTTGAGTTTGAAATCGGTAAAACGGTTTGCGACACAGGTAAGCTGCTTACACTTACCGCTGGAGAGATGGAGCGTTACGGGGTGTCCTCGGGTACTGTCTCCACCAGAGATGAGCTGATTTCATCTTTCGGATATACCCTGGAAGATACGGTTGTTCTGGAAAAGAGCAGTGCGGATTCTCTTCTCACATTTCTCACAGGCGGGGCTATGACCAGCCTTCTTCTTATTGCCGGCCTGGTGGCACTGTATCTGGAAATCACCAGTCCCGGATTCGGGATTCCCGGAACCATTGCCCTTATCTGTTTTGCCGTTGTATTCGGTGCAAGCGGGCTGATGGGCAATCTCGGTCCCGGGGAAATACTGATGTTCCTGATAGGTGTCGTTCTTCTGCTCATTGAAATTTTCATAATTCCGGGTTTCGGTGTAGCTGGAATTGTCGGAATTATTCTTATTCTGGGATCGTTTGTTTTCAGTCTTCAGGATTTTTACTGGCCGAAATTCGATTGGCAGTGGACCATTGCCAGGCGGAATATCGGTATTGTAGGAATCGGTATACTTGGTGGTATTATATCGATAGGAGTTATTATGGCAGCACTGCCCCGGGCGGGACTTTTCGACCGCCTTGTTCTTCACGGCCCCGGGAGTCCCGGTTATGCGGGGCACCCCAGGCGTAAAAAACGTAAAACCTCAGACGAAGATGCCCCGGAGGTTTCCGGTGGAACCGAAAGTCTTCCGATTTCTGAGGGTGAAGTCGGTATAGCTCTTACCGACCTGAGGCCAGTTGGTAAAATCAGGATTCAAAATCGGAACGTCGTTGCTGAAACCGACGGCGAATATTATGAAAAGGGCACGGAAGTTATCGTGCTGCGGATTGACGGTGTTAAAGTCGTTGTATCCGCCAGGGAGGAATAATGGGAATTTTT
>JAUUYD010000104.1 GCA_030590585.1 Spirochaeta sp. | reverse complement strand
ATGAAACTGCTCATAGAGTACTCATGGAGATATATGCCCGAACCGACAGAACAAGTATGGCTCGGAAGCAGTTTGAGTCGTGTCGCCAAATTCTTGCGCTTGAAAATATAGACCCCGGCCCCCTTACATGCAAACTTCACGACGCCATCGTTAAGAACCAATTGACTCCATTGACTGCAGCTCAGCAATATGCGTCTGGGGAAACTTTACGCCTGCGAAATCCTGTTAAGAAAAGCAGACGAGTAATACCGGGTAAGCTCAGGCTGCCGGCCATACTTGTCAGTGTTGTGGTATTGACAGTCGTAGTGGTCAATGCCGGGTTAATTCTTACACGAAGACTTTCAAATTCGCAAGTGGAGGTTGCCGCATTGGAGGTTCTTCAGCATGATAATGAGCTTTCGAGAGTTCGGGTGGACTTTCATAATACAGGTGCTGGTCAGCGGAACCTTGGCTATTCAGTTGTGTTTTCCTCAGACCAGACAGCTGTTTCTGCACGTGACTACGAAGTTTTCTACGACGAAATACGAATTGGCCGGAATTCTGAGCTTAGGGTGGAAATCGACAACCGGGCCGACATTCAGAAATTCGTGGATGAAAATGGTGTCGGGATTCCTCCCGGAACGTATTCTATTGGTGTTATCATCCATAAAGAAACTCTGTCAGACAGGTCCTCAATCCTCGAGAATAGACTGACGAGCAACGATCATTTCTTTTTCAGGGGAGCCGCAGCTACAGAGTTTCTTGAAGTGGAGATTAATTATAGCGGAAAGAATCCGCTTAATTCCGCTAATCCGTTTAAAGTATTCATTGGCGATCTCTCTCAGAATGACGGGCCGGGAAACTGGGGATGTTTTCAGGCGGCAAGTGAAGGGAGGTACTACTTCCCAGTCTCGGATATTCCACGTATTGATAATGATGCTTCAGGATACTTCATGCTGATTATCCACGATGCCG
Organism: Spirochaeta sp.; assembly: GCA_030590585.1. Next base: position 6,657 of record JAUUYD010000104.1, on the reverse strand, counting down.
GAAATAACCTGCAATCTCCTTACTTCATTGATCCGGGTGATATAGCCGGACTCTATAAGGAGATTGAAGATAATGTGGTATTTGGGGGGTTTAATACTGCCAATGGTACTCCGATATATCCAGGTGGAAAGTACACTGTCAATTTCTCACCGCCCCCACTCCCAGAGCCTGATGTCTACGAAATGGATGACTTTGAGGCATTGGGAACTATCATTGATTACTCTGAATTGCCGTTACGTCAGCATCACACCTTTCACGACACGGGAAGCGGCGATACGGATAACGACTGGTTCAGGATCTTTCTCAAAGCTGGTGACTCACTCACAGTGGAGACCTTCTCAGCCGGAGGCAAGTGGGAGAGTAATACAGCGATTGATTTCAATGACTCAAAAAGCTACATTCGGTCGAACCATAACAAGACCTGGGAAGATAATTATTCAAAGATAGCTTATATAAATAACACAAGTGTTGATCAGGTTTTCCGTATCCTTGTGAAGCCGCGTATGTTACAAAATATTCAGTTCTGCAAATACGGTGAGTACATAGTGGAGTTCCGTACACAGTAATAACTGATTACCGATTCCGGCAAAATAGTGTCGGATCTGTTATATATGACAGTTTCTCAAATAATAAGATATTCAAGCTGATTTGTGATATAATTATTAGGAATCAGCTATTAAATCATTCCTGTATGATATTTTTACCGATTATGTAAAAAACTATTTTTCAGTTCCATTTATTCAAACTATATGGAGATGAATGATGAAATTGACCCAGGGCCTTCTGATACTTCTGTGTTTACTCCTGGTTGGTTCAGGCACTATAACAGCTCAATCAGTTTCAGAAAAAGAGCCCGGATTCCTAGCTGTGGATATTCGTCCGGGGATGGGGTTTCCCATCGGAGTCTCTTCGAATTACTGGGATTCTTCATTTAACGGTTCTCTGGGCATGAATTATGAATTCCCGAATGTAGCCGTTCTGATAGGCGGATCCGTAGATTATGGATATCACGGAACGGATGCCGGTTATGATATTTCGATTCTCGGTGCCTCCTTGAGGGGCGGATACAGGTTCCGACCGATTCCCAGGTTACCGGTAGACTTGACTGTATTCGGTGGTTATACCTATGGGAATCCCCATACGGATACTGCTAATTCGGGAACTACTTGGAGTCTGGGTGCCGGAACAGCCGTAGGTTTTCTTCTGACTCCTGCTATCGATCTTGCCATATGGGGGGATTATCGCTATCACCTGGGATTGTATCAGGGGATTTCAATCGGTATTCAGGCCTCATTTTATCTGACAGGCAAGGATAGACGGGAAAATGTCATATTGGCATCCAAACCTCTTCGTTCCGATATTCTGGAGGGGGCCAGGACGGCACCACCCGGAAAAGGTCTTGAATTGGGAGAACCGGTTGTTGAACGGGTTTTTCCGGTGTTTTACAAGTATTATGAAACAGCTCCTTTCGGGTCGGTCGAATTGACAAATCTGGAGCCCACAGAGATTGAAGATGTTCAGGCCACGTTTTATCTCAGACAGTTTATGGATGCGCCGTTTCCCTGTCCGACCGAGGAAAGTATTCGCGGTAAAGCGACATTCACCATTGATCTATACGCTGTTTTTTCAAACGATGTCATGGCAATTACCGAGGAAGACAAGGCGATTGGAGAAATTGCCGTCACTTATACCATGGATGGAGAGCGATACAAGGTTGTTGAAACCATTCCTGTATCATTTGCCAATCGGAATGCCCTCACCTGGGATGATGACAGGAAAGCTGCAGCATTTGTAACCCCTCGTGATGATGTCATCATCTCATATGCCCGGCATGTTAATCGCGCCATCAAGGACCGGGGGAGTCAGGCTTTAAGTCCGTCGGTTCTCTCAGCCCTTGGGCAGTACACAGCCTTAAGTCTTTATGGTCTTGAGTATGTTATCGATCCATCATCATCATATATTGAATTATCAGACGCTGGTGGGGCCGAGGATTATGTTCAGTTTCCTGTTCAGACTTTGGAAAGACGAGGGGGAGATTGTGATGACTTGACAGTTCTTTATTCCTCTCTATTGGAATCAATGGGGATAGAAACGGCGTTCATCACGGTTCCCGGCCATATTTTTCCGGCGTTCAATACAGGGATTCCAGCCAATGATGTAAGTATTTATTTCAACTCAGTGGATGACGTTATCTTTCACGGGGATGAAATATGGATACCAGTGGAAATGACCGACCGGAATGCCGGATTCCTGGACGCCTGGGCCATAGCCGCCCGAAGCTGGAAAGAACACAATCAGAACGGCAATGCCGCTATTTTTCCCGTTCAGGAAGCATGGAAAATATATACCCCGGTCTTTTTCGCGGCAGAGGCACCTGATACACCGTTCCCGGAAGAACGTGAGATCCTCTCCTCGTATGTTGAAGAAATGGTGACATATGTTGAGAAGTCAATTTCGCCGCAGGTTGCTGAACTTGAAGAAATGATTCAGGAAGATGATTCCAGTCCAATTCTTCATAACAGATTGGGAATCCTCTATGCCCGATATGGACTTCTCGACAAGGCAGAAAAACAATTTAACGAAGCGTTGGGGCGGGGAGATTACCCTCCCGCCCTCATGAATCGTGGGAATATCAGCTATTTACGTGAAGACTGGGATGAAGCCCTTGAATATTACGAACGAATTCTGCTTCGGGAACCGAACAACAGCCGGGCACAACTCGCTGTCACCCGAGCTAATTATCAAATTGGGAATGCCTGGAAAACCCAGAGTGCTTTTTTGAAATTAACTGAAATGAATCCGGAATTGGCCGAACGATACGCTTATCTGGATAGCGGTGGAGGTGTCAGCCGGGCCGGTACAGGAAATTTGAGAGAGGAGAGTGTTTTATGGAGTGGAGAATGAAAAACAAAGCGGTTGTAATTATTATCAGTCTAATGGTGTTATTCTTCCTGTTCGGTTGTGAAGAGCTGACACTTCTCAAGGATTTGGAGTCGACAGTCATCGATCAGCAGACCGTAAGAACACCCAGTTATACAGTCATCCCGGGCATCTATAAAACGCCTCAAACCATTGGTTTGTACTCCGAGACAACCGGGGTACAGATCTTTTACGAGATAATTGATGATGGCGGAGTCGTTCTTGAAGAAGGTGTTTATACTACCCCCCTGATTATATCTCCTGTTCCGCCTGATGAATTTACGACGGTTACACTTTCATGCTGGGCCGTGAAGGACGGCATGCTGAACAGTTCTGTTTCTGAAGCTGTGTATACCATCGACTACAGTTTGATCCCGTACAGTGTCACTGTTAATACCGGCGGTTATGGTTCCGCGAGCCCTTCAGGGACCTTCCTGATTAATCACGGAACCCCGACTCCGCTGGTGGCTTATCCGGAAGTTGGTAATCATTTCCTCGGCTGGACCCAGATTGCCGGAGAAGGTACCGCAGAATTCTCTTCACCTGCCGATGAAGCTACAACTGTGACTGTAAAAGATGGAGATGTCACCATCAAGGCGATGTTCGAGGCCAATGATTATAATCTTACGGTAAGCGGCATTAACGCGGCGGTTACTCCCGACGGTGTCGTACCTGTTGCCCATGGATCCTGGACGGTACTAAGCGCCCTACCTGAAAGCGGATATAATTTCGTCAATTGGACGGCATCCGGTGGTACTTATGAGTTCAGTGATGATGAGGCCACTTCCACTTCAGTGAAACTCACCGGCGGGAACGTCGTGGTAACCGCAAATACGGCAATCAAGACATTCAATCTTACGATTGCTTCCGGTGCAAATGGAACGGTTTCCAATCCGGGAACACAAACTGTAAATTACGGCCAAGCCATAGCAATCAGTGCGACACCATCCAACTCCAGCTGGCAGTTCAAGCAATGGAATATCTCAGGTTTCGGAGTAACCGTGGCAGATCCCTATAATGCTTCTACAACTGTGAAGCTGGAGGCGGGTAGTGCCACTGTAACGGCGATTTTCGAGGAGTGGCATGGGACGCGGACTATTCCGGTCGGGGTATCCGGTTATGGTTTTTATCATATCTATGATATGAAGGTTGTCGGAGATTCGATATATGTTGCGTATCTGCGAAGGCGCTACAGCGACAACGCTCCTCAGGTTTGTTTTGCAAAATCTACGGATCGCGGGGTTACATGGTCGTCACCTACACTCATCTATACAGGGTCTCCAACCGGTATGACAGATAATGGAACGGTTGCCATTGCTGTCGCCGAGTCCAATACCAATTACATTTATATCTCATATCATCACGACCCGGACAGTAATACAAGTTCGGGCAATGAACAGATTCGTGTGGCCAGGTCAACAAACGGCGGTACCAGTTTTGCATCTTATGTTGTGGAAACAGGATACTATGTTGGAAGATGGAATGATGTGACATGCAGTTCAAACGGCTCTCGAGTCTATGTGAGCTACAATCCTGGCAGCGGCTGGTCACTGGCCTCCTCAGCAACATATGGCACCTCCTGGAGCATCACGGATTATGGTGGCAGTGTTACCCCGATGACATCAACCATAGCCAGCTCTCCTGACGGGAACCGGGTTTATGCTGTGATGTATGACCAGTCCGCAACAAATCTCTTGCTGGCCAAATCGGTAAATTATGGAGTTAACTGGAGTTTCTACCCCCTCGGATCGGACGATGTTTATGGAGGGGGAGCGGATATAACAGTCAATGATGACGGGAGCTGGTTCTATATCAGTTATTACAACGACACGGAAAATGATGTTCGGTTTAAACGAGGTTATTACGGGCACACAACAATCTGGACCGAGAGGGTAATATCCACTGACGGCTCACAGGGAGCACGAACTTCGATTGCAAGAGATGGGAACACAATTCATGTGAGTTATGTCGACGGCGGTGTGGTGATGTATGTTAAATCTACCGATGGTGGTGGGTCCTGGTCCCAAACGACAAATAGGGTAATTACAACGGCTTCTTCGGCCCAGGGTATCGCTTACAACGGGAATTACGTCTATGTTCTCAACGGTAAATCCGGACTGAGTCTAAGTAAGTCCAATGATGGGGGAAATATCTGGTAGTTAAGAAATGGTAGGCTTAAAAACGCACAAGTTGGGTTTTTGAGGGACATTATATCACCTGTTGAGACAATCATGAGAAGTATTGGCTTTATCTGTGGAGAAAATTTAATCTCAGGAGCTGTTAATTAGAGCCTATGTCCCCCTGATGCTGGAGATTTTCCTGTGAAAATTGCTTCATTGCTTCCAGACTCTTCTTCGCGCTTGATCCTTTTTTTACCGCGAGATAAATAATTGCTGCCGGCCAGAAGAAAAGCAGCAATAGAATAAAAATTGCTACGCTGAAATTTCCTTCTTTGTTGGCTGCCTGAGATATACTATTTTCCTCGATGATGTTATTGCGGATATTCGTGAGTTCTTCTGTTTGAATTGGAGCTCCACAGTACGAGCAATTCAAGCCCTCCAGGTTGGCCAATGTTGTTTTTTTACTGATTTTATGTCCGCAGCCCGCGCAGTTTAACGACACCACATGTTCTTCTAAAAGCTTGCCGTCTACGATGAAATCTTTATCTGATATGTACACATAATAGGTTCCTTGCTGAGCATTGATGTGTTTAAGATTGCCGAGAATGAAGTCGCGGCTGAGTCCCAGGGCAAGTTCCATATCCTGGACCCTGCCTTCGGAGGTTTTTTCCAGAGCATCCCATATGCTGATTATTCTCTTTTCCTTTTTTCGGAAGACTATGCCGACTATTAACAAACATAGACCGCTTACAGCAATAACCGGGCGGATAAGGGGAGGCTTAATAACAGATATTTCCACATTCGGCCCCAGCTCATTTTGAACTTCTTCAAGGGTTCTTCCTTTATATTTTTCAAATGAAAAACTACTGCCGTTTTCGGTTATCAGCAAATCGTTGTAAGTGCGGGGGTCCATAAAAGTTGATGCCAGGCCGATAATGAGAAATACTACACCGAAGCTGATAAGGTAGTTGTCGATTTTGTAAATATCTTTTTTTGCCATACAATAATCCTTGGTTTTCTGATGTATTCCCGGAGCGCATCCATATATTTCTAATTTTGTAATATTAACTGAATTCAGTATCGTAAAGTTCCCGGATGATTGTCAAATAACCCACTGCAGCACTTGCTCAGTAATGACAGAATTCCTATTATGGTTCGCCTGATAGGAACTATGAATGTTTTTTGTTGATAAACCATATGTCTCTGATTTTCTTAAAAAGACCATACGGGATAATGGGATTCCTGTTGTTGGAACCACCTCGGCTTTACAGCTGAATCTTCATATGGGTACAAATATTGTCAGTGAAGCCGATGCGGTTGATACGCTGCGATTGCAGGAGCATCCACTGATTTACACAAGTTCTGAGAACTCCATCGGATGGATATCCAGGAACCTTCCATTCAGCACTCTGCCTGCGAAAATTGACCTGTTTAAAAACAAGCTGAGATTCCGGGAACTTACAAAGCCGCTGTTTCCCGATTTCCATTTCAGGGGCATCAGTCTTGATGAACTCGAAGAGATTAACTTTCACCAATTGCCGCTGCCCTTCATTATTAAACCTGCTGTGGGATTTATGAGTATGGGTGTCTACATGGTATCAAATCATGAGGAGTGGAT
>JAUUYD010000257.1 GCA_030590585.1 Spirochaeta sp. | reverse complement strand
TAAATCGGACGCTTGAGATTCAAGGACTCAATTATTCCCGCTGGAGTCAGGCTGAATATTTCAGGAATTGCATTTTCAATAAGTTCCGATTCTATCTTAGATGTTCCAAAAGTGTTGACGTATATGGAAACAGGATCGGAAATACCGATAGCATATGCCAGCTGTACCTCAGCTTCATCGGCAATACCTGCCGCAACAAGATTCTTGGCTATATATCGAGCCATATACGCTGCTGAACGGTCTACTTTCGAAGGATCTTTACCGGAGAATGCGCCTCCGCCATGTCTGGAATAGCCGCCGTAAGTGTCAACGATTATCTTTCGGCCGGTCAAACCCGCATCGCCCTTGGGGCCGCCAATAACAAAACGTCCTGTTGGGTTAACATGAAAAACCGTTTTATCACTGAGTAATTCTTCGGGTAGGGAAGGGCGTATAACAGTCTCAATCAAAGCTTCACGAATTGTTGAGTGGCTGATATTTTCACGATGCTGATGAGACAATACGACGGTATCAATATGCTCAGGCTTTCCCTGATTAAAACGAACGGTCACCTGACATTTAGCATCAGGACGCAGAAAGTCAATTACACCGGATTTCCTGACTTCAGCTGCTTTCCGCATAATACTGTGGGAATATTGAATGGGTGCAGGCATCAGTTCTTCAGTTTGTCTGCAGGCATAACCGAACATGAGTCCCTGATCCCCGGCTCCTTGTTCCTTATGAAGCCCCTCACCGCTGGTAACACCCTGTGAGATATCTGCTGATTGCGGTTTGATAACAGAAAGTACAGAACAGGATTCACTGTCAATTCCGTCGGCGGGATCATCATAACCGATTTCTTCCAACACTTTACGTGCAGTCTGAATAATATCGATATAGCCTTTTGTGGTGATTTCTCCACCAACCAGAACGAGACCAGTGGAGGTAAAGCATTCACATGCCACTCTGGATTCCGGATCGTCGGTGAGAGCTTTATCAAGGACCGCGTCGGATATGATATCGCAAATTTTATCAGGATGACCTTCGCCAACACTTTCCGAAGTGAATATGAAATTCTTACGTTTATTCATGGGGCAACTTTAAGGTTCTTATCCCCGGAGCGTCAAGAAGTTATTGTTGCAATGAACGGTATCATCCTCCCGCAGCTCTGCCACAGGGGTACAAAACCATGCTTTCCCGGCGCTCTCTCGCCACGCTTGGGAATCAGATTATCGCAACGTGCAGACTCATTTCATCAATGAGACTCATAAACCCGTCATCGGCAAATTCTATAAAGGCCAGGGATAGAGTTCCGGCATTTCTGATAATCCTGGCTTTAAGGGAAAGCAGGGACTCTCCGGCTCGCATGGATCCACCTTCGATAACGGTACCAGCATCAAGAGCTCCGATATCACCTGGATCATCCGGACGAAAAACACCACCGGCAGGCGACAGTTCAGTAAACCGCCCTGTTATCATATGAAAATCATGGGGGTGTCGAAAAATAAAAGATACACGGTCATCATTCCCGGGAACCCATGAAGAGTTCCTTGAATGCTCAATGGTGGTCTTGTAACGACTGATTCTGGTATCAAGGTCTCTGAAATCATCAACAGTTTCCAGCCTTTCGGGGAATAAAAAGTTTATACCGAGAAAAGCGGCTTTGTCGGCTTCTTCAGAATCAAAATCATCACAGACACTCAGAACAACAACAGCATCTTCCTTTTTCCGATTATCCCTGATTTGTTTGACTATCAGCTTCCAATGCCTGGGATAATCAGTTGCACTGCAAATAAGAATATCAGGCGAAATCTCATCAAGATTATCCATTGCCTTAAGAGGATGGGTGTATTGGATTACCGAATACCCAAGCTGCCCGAAGAATGATTTAAATCTGTTTTTCAGGTCTTTGTTTTCTGCCAATATAAAAATAATCAATGATCTTATCTCCTTGACATAGAAGCATCATACCGCGCAACCAGCCATCGGCCTTCCGGATTGGAAGTTTTCACAAGACGGAATGTATATTCACTATTTTGAGACATCAGGCCATTTGCTGTATTATGAGCTTTTGTATTTTCTACGATTATGGTTCCCTCTGATTCTGTGTAGCTCACTCTGGTAATCTTCCAGTCATCGATATCTTTAAGCGGCTCCTGACTCTCATCAAGTTGACCTGAAATTAACTTATTGGTGTATTCACTCAAAGCTCTACGATGTTCTGTGGAACTCATATCCTTCCATATCCCCTGATATTCGGGTTGATTCCGAACAAGATCTGCCGTATCGATGTAACGAAGAGCTATTTCCCAATCGCCTCTTGTTACAGCATTGAGTAATTCAGTAACCACTTCCTGGGGTTCCAGATCCAAGCGTCCGTAGTTTACAGGATTTACATCGCCGTCAGAGATTGCTTCAACTCTTCTTATCTGCCAATAACCTTCCGGGTTATGGAGATAAAATCTTAAATCCCGAACAAACTGTTCTCCGTAAGGTTCGTAGATAGCCTTTATTCGTACAGATGACTCATTTCTGAAGGATTGGGAAGAGCTGAACTCAACGGATGTAACCGGATGCTCAAATCCCGGGATACTGTTCCATGATCCTTCCTGAAGTTCTTTCTCAAGGGATTCAGCACTTTCTATACTGCTGGAGATCCTTGATAGAGATTCAAAATCCAGATAAAGCATTGCCCTGTTGAAATGAGCATTCTTTCGATTTTGTATTGTCTCGTTGACGATGCTCCAAGGGTCAAGATTTCTGCGGATAAGCGCCCTTCGAACATCCTGATCAAGCTCGTCTTCCCAAGGTCTTTCAGTATCAGGCATGAGGGTGAGATCAAGCACAGAATCAGCCTGGACAGCCGCAGAGTTATCCCCTCTCATCCTGGGATAGAACAATGTTGTCAGCCGATACTGCCCGGGAGTTGACAAATCAACCCAGTCGTTTAAATGGACAGTTATTGATAATTCCTGTCCACGGGCCAGATGCACCACTCTGTAGGCACCTTTATCGTTAAGAGCTGCGGCAAAGCCTTCAGCCAGGGGCATCGGTTCGCCAGTCAAAGATCTCAGATCAAATCCAAAACTTTGACGGGTATCATCAGCAAGGTAAAAATCCGGACCATCTGAATCTTCAGGGTTGGATATAGTGATTTTTAGTTCAATCTTATCCCCTGGATAATAGATATTCTTATCTTGATACCGTATGCTGAAACGCACTTCCGCCTGTAAGGTAAAAACCGTCAGTGAAGTGATGAGTAATATTAAGGTAAACCGTCTTACCATGGGCCCCCCTCGAGGGTCTTGGTTTAAGAGGTTTGATCAACGTAAATTGAAAAGACCTCTTTATATGGAAAATATCGGTAAGTCTCTATGTTGAATCAATTCAAATCATCAATTGCTAATGCATTATCATCCATTCAGGACTGGAAGCTGCTCAGGGCGGACTGGTCGGATGGCCGATTTCCCCTTCAAGTCAGTGGAGTGCGGGGAGCCTGGACCGCCGCAATAATCTCAAAACTTGCTTCACTCACAGCCGGCCCGCTTCTGGTAGTTGCGGCTGATGAGATAGAAGCTCAAGCTCTGGCACTGGATCTTTCCCTCTTCACGGACAAAATATCCCTGTTCCCATGGTGGGGAACAATGCTGTATCGGGGAGTCTCACCACAGGCTGCCATATTCGGCAAACGGGCAACGGTACTGGCGGAACTGGCATCCGGGGAGCGGAGAATCGTTGTCACTTCACTCAGAGCAGCACTGGGATTGGTTCCGCCTCCTGAAGTAATACGCGAATCACTGACTATCTTGAAAGTAGGCGGAAAAATCGATCCGACTGTAATTGAAGAACGTCTTCAGCGATTTGGATATACTCGAGTGCCCAGGGTAAGTGTGCCTGGAGAGTTCGCCCTGAGGGGCGAAGTCCTGGATGTGGCAGCGCTGGGGGCAAGCGATGCGATGCGAATTGTCTTTGCCTGGGACGAGGTGGAAGAAATCCGCATTTTCGACCCCCTGACCCAGGCCTCTACGGGAAACCTGGATCACATCACTCTCCATCCATTGAGAGAAGTTGTTTGGGATAATACAAGCGTTCAGGTACTAAAGGATAATCTGCCGGATAAAGGCTTTGAAGAAGTAATTGACGCACTGGAATCCGGCCGGGAATTACGTGGGGAAGAACTGTTTTACCCCCTTGCATTCAGAGAAACCATCACACTTCAGGATTATCTGGGCGATCGTTCAGCGACTGTCTTTCTCGATAAGGAACGGCTTGAGATTGCTGAAGGAAACATGCGTAAAGAATACAAGGAACTTTATTCATCGGCAATTGATCAGGGGATAGCAGTTCCTCCTCCCGATACACTGGTGTCAAAGCTTGATACTTTTATTGAGTCCCGAAAACGCCGAATGATAACCCGCACTCTCCGTAAAGAAGGAGAGTCGGATATCTATCACCTTCCATGCGAACCTGGTCGATCATTCTTCGGTAATATATCTTTTCTGAAAGAAGAATTGGCCACACTGGAAGAATCAGGTTTTGAAATTTTTATCTTTGCCGAGAGTGAGTCACAATCCCAGCGTATCGGCTACTTACTCAGGGATCAGAAAAATGTCCGTGTTGGACCGGCAGCCTTGTCTGCCGGATTCATGCTCCCCGATGCGAAGATGCTGGTGATACAGGAAAATGAAATCTTCGGTCGACGGAAAAGACCGCCTGCATCAGTAACTAAAGC
>JAUUYD010000036.1 GCA_030590585.1 Spirochaeta sp. | reverse complement strand
TGTACAATTTGTCCTTCCCGCATCACAACCAGATTATCAGCAAGAGAAAGAGCTTCTTCCTGATCGTGTGTAACCAGTACTGCGGTTATGCCGGTTTCTTTTTGTATCCGCCTGACTTCATTTCTCAGGTTTTTTCTAAGAGAGGCATCAAGAGAACTGAAGGGTTCATCAAGCAGCAGTATTTCCGGCTCAATCGCCAATGCACGGGCCAATGACACCCGTTGTTTTTCGCCTCCGGACAAAGAAGAAGGTTTTCTTGAAGCGTATCGGGAAATTTGAGTCATTTCGAGGTATTTACCCGCGACTTTTCGGGATTGGAGTTTCCCTGCCCCGCGGACCCGGGGGCCGTATGCAACATTGTCCATAACACTCAGATGCGGGAACAGGGCATGATCCTGAAAGACAACTCCAACCTTCCGCTTGTCAGGAGAAAGTAATGTAACATCTCTGTCTCCTTCCAGTATTGTCCCGCTGCAGGGCCTGAGAAAACCTGCGGCCAGATCGAGCATTGTCGTTTTGCCGCTGCCGCTGGGCCCGAGAATCACAGTCAGCTTTCCCGCGTGAAAAGAGCTGTCGGCCTCAAGGCGAAAATCTCCCCTTCGAAATTTGATTTTGTCAAAAATTAGAGCCGAAGTTTTCATATTGTGTATTCTCCATACCGGTCGAGGGTGAGAAAACCGATGACACTGATTACTATCAGCACTGTCCCGAGGGCGCATGCGCCGAAAATATCGTAGGCTCCGATCATTCTGTAAATGGCAAGAGGTATTGTAGTGAAATCGCCCGGTGCCAGAATTATTGTGGCGTTCAATTCCCCCGAAGAGAGTGCCAGCGAAAAAACCGCGGCCGTCACCAGGGCAGATCTGGCCAATGGCAGTTCAACCGTAAAAAGGGTTTTAAGTGCTCCGGCTCCTGATGCCCGGGCAGCCTGAGAAATACGAGGTGATATTTCCTTTAATCGCCCTGAAATAATTCTATAGGCAAAAGGAAGCGCCATTATTGTATGGGCTCCAACCAATGCCGCCAAGCTGCTGATATCACCAGTCGGGAGACTGTCGCTGACTATGAGATAACCTAAGCCGAGTATCACAAAGCTGACACCCATCGGAAGAAACATCATGGCTTCCAGTAATTGGACGATACGTCCCTTGCGGTGAGCCGTATACCAGCTGACTAACGATGCGCTAAGTGTTGTCGTCAGTGCAACTACGATTCCAAGGCTGAAGGTTCTAATCACAGCATAAAGGGGAACTGACATGCCGACTTTCCCGCTGCCCAGTAATCTCCTCCAGTGATCCAGTGAAAACTGCAAAGGTGCCATCCTGGTTGATCGGCTCAAGAAGCTGTAAAAGATTACTGAAAACAATGGAGCAAGTATCAAAAATAGTGACGGGATAAGATAGAGGAAGGCCGGTATGGCCTTCAATCCGCTGATACGGGAAGGATAACGCTTAGAGCTGAGTAGTGCATCATCGTTATTTCGTTTTCTCAGCCGGGAATCTGCCCAGGCGTAGAAAACCAGCAGTGCTATTGCAATAGAGGACTCAATCATGGCCAGGGCGCTGCCCCGGTCGAAATCGAGCTGAAATTTAATCAGCCTATAAACTTCCACCTCCAGAGTACTGTACTCCGGGCCGCCTCCAAGAACGAGTATGATGGCAAAACTCAAGAAACAGTACAGGAATGTAATTACCGCCGCAGTCAGGATTGCCGGTGTGAGCCTGGGAAGATCGACAGTAATAAAAGCCCTTAATGGACCTGCACCCAGGGATCGGGCCGCATGATATTTTGACTGCGGCAGTGAGAACCAGGCATCACCGACGATGCGGAGGGTGAGGGGAAAATTATAAAACACATGAGCCATAATTATGGCTTTCAGAGAGTAGAGCATTTTCCAGGGAGCTGTTTCACCTCCGCTTATGAGGTCTTTTACAGAATTAATCAGCCCGGTATGTCCGAACACCAGAATAAATCCCAGAACCGCCAGAATCGGAGGAAGGACGAAAGGCACTGTGGAAATGGATTTAAGGATTTTTCTGCCTGGAAACTTGTGTCTGCCGATGAAGTACGCCCCGGGGAGACCGAACAGTACGGAAAAAAAAGTGCTCAACCCTGCTTGTTTGAGCGAAAAGCCAATTACACCGCTGTAGTAAGGTGATAATACAATCCCGGGTAACTCAGAGATGGAGCCGGCAGCTCTGAATGCAACGGCAAACAGAGGTATGGCGAAGGCAGCGATCCAGAACAGAACGGGCCAGATGAGAATCCAGGGCCTTTTCAACGGCTGAAAACCTCGGTCCAGCGCTTGATCAGTTTTTCAGTTTCTGCCGCGTTATTGGATATGCCTGAAATTGATATGGTTCTCTCCGGGTACAATGCCATATCAAAAGATTCAGGAAGTTTTATGTTTTTATTCGACGGAAACATGATATTACTCATTGCCAATACGATTTGAGATTCTTCACTCAGCATGTAGTCCATGAATAACTCAGCCTCGGAACGTTTCTGAGTTCCCGAAACAATTCCCATGCCTTCCACCTGGGTGACATGTCCGTCTGAAAACTCGGCGGCTCTGAATCGGCGACTTCCCTCATATTCGGAGTGATAAACCGGGCTGGTACCGTAACTGAGAACCAGGGGAGCCTCCCCGGCGGTGAATAATGTGTAACCCTGGCTCCATCCTTGAGTTATTGTCAGAATCGATGGGCGAAGACGTTGCCAGTAATCCGGCCATTCATCACCATATACAGCAACCGTCCAGAGAAGAAATCCCAGACCGGGAGTGGACGTTCTCGGGTCCATGAGAACCAGAGAATCGGTATACACTTCATCACATAAATCTTCCAGAGATACCGGAGGATGGGGTATAAGCTCCGAATCATAGCAAATCGCAAAATGTCCGTAATCAAAGGGAAGAAGATGAAATGATTGATCAAATACCAGTTCTGATGGAACTGTGCTCAAGGCAGGAGAGTCATACACTTCAAGAATCCCGGCATCAAGTACCCTGTTCAGAAGGATGCTGTCCAAGCCGATAACGACATCCGCTCTGGGATTCTCTTTTTCCAGAATGAGCTGGTTAAGTACCGATACACCATCACCCGGCGCGTTGAATCTTACACGGATGCCTGTGGCTTGAAAAAATGATTCGGCAATCTCCGGACCGGCACCCCATTCGGAACTGAACGAATCATAACAGTATACATTGAGTACAGTCTCTTCCGTATCCTCTGAATTCCCTGCTGCGCAAATGGGAATTGAGAATAAAATGAAGAGAAGCACTGTTGATAATGATAAAAAAAGTTGGGTTCGTTTCATGGAACCACTCCCTGGAAAAAGGATGGTTCCGGGTTAAGAAGAGCCCCGTTCCTACGCAGGTATAATCTCAGGTCCTACGGACCACCCCGGAAGTTCAATAACTAAACTAGTGAGATGAATACAAAGGGTCAAGCACAATGAGGACTTACTCGTTCCCAACAGCTGTCTTTTTTAGGTATAATCATGTTCATGTCGATTAAGGATAACTGGCAGAGATTTCAGGATGAACTGCAGAACAGCACTGAGTACTACCATCGGGATTTATCCTCAATTTCCGTTATGGCTGTTTCAAAAACCCGGAGTGTTGATGAAATAAGAGAAGCGGGAATACAGGGGCTCAGCATCTTCGGGGAAAACAGGGTTGAAGAAGCCTCGGAAAAATTCGCTCATCTCGATTCAGATCAATATCCCCTATACCTGATAGGCCATCTGCAGGGTAACAAGGTGGGCCGGATTGATGCCCGTTACACAGCTGTGCATTCAATCGACTCTCTTAAAACAGCACATCGTTTATCCCGGCACCGTGAGTCCCTGAAGCTTCCGCTGGAAGTTCTCATGCAGGTGAACACATCCGGGGAAGATTCCAAATCGGGCTTTCGCGATCCAGTTGAGTTCTTAGAGTCTGCTGCCGAAATAGCAGAGCTGCCATATCTTGAATTTGGCGGTCTGATGACCATGGCTCCCTTCGTGGATGATGAGACGGAAGTCCGAAGCTGTTTTTCCCTCTGCCGTGAATGGTCGGAAAAAATTAAAAATCTTATAAATGGTGAGACAATCCTCTCCATGGGAATGAGTTCTGATTACAAATGGGCTGTTGCGGAAGGCAGTACCTTATTACGTATCGGGACAAGCATATTCGGAGGGAGGGAGTGAAATACGGGATACTCATGCTGACTGTGCTCATTTTCAGTACTGTTACCATCCTTCCGGCACAGCAGCTTCCTCCCCCTGATCCGTTGATGCCTGAAGAATACGATCCCGAAGAGTTTCCGCCCTGGGCCCATGATTTGAGAAGATATGAAGTTGTTGCAATCGGCAGTTATCCTATTACTTTTGTTGCATCATCCTTAATTTATGATTTTTCCGTATATGCCGCCAATGATTTTAATCCGGCTTATTCCATGGGGTCTCAACGTGATGGCCGTGATATCGCGATAATTGTAGGAACCGCCGCCTGTATCTCTCTGGTAATTGCCACGGTTGATCTGTTCATAAACAGCAGCCGGAAAAAGAATCAGGAGAATCCTGTGGATGAATAGTGAAGAGTTCACAGTTCAGATTTCTGATGATGAGAATATCAGGGTTGACAGCTTTGTAGCTTCCCTGGGCTTGTTCACAAGAAGCCAGATCAGCAGGCGATCGGTGAGTGTCAAAGACAGTTCAGGTATGGTTATGAAATTCTCCAAACGGCTCAGGGATGGAGCTGTTGTTTCGGTTGAGTGGGACGATCCGCCATCTTCGGAAATAAACCCGGAACCTGTGGAAATTGATGCCGTATATGAAGATGAGAATTGCATCGTTATTAATAAGAATCAGGGCGTGGTTGTGCATCCGGCTCATGGACATCTCCACGGAACCCTGGTTCAGGGGCTTTTATACCGGTATAAGGATTTTGATGAGGCATTCGCCGGAGACCGGATCCGTCCCGGTATCGTTCATCGTCTGGATAAAGACACTTCAGGGTAGATTATTTCCGCCAAGAACACGGAATCACTGGAGTTCCTTTCCGAACAGTTCCGGGACAGGTCAGTTAAAAAAACCTACCTTGCCGTTATCCGGGGAAAGCTTCCGGAATCGGAAGGAGAGATTAATGAACCGATAGGGCGTGACCCGCATGATCGAAAGAAATTCAGAGTCCGTACCAGAAATGCCAGGTATGCGCTCACACGTTACCGGGTTCTCGGAGAATCCTCTGGTTACAGTCTTGTACAGCTGAGGATACTGACAGGCCGTACCCATCAGATCAGGGTTCATCTGCAGTCTCTCGGATGTCCCGTCCTGGGAGATCCAATATACAGCAGGCGTGATTCCAGGTTTCCAGAAAGCACATTGATGCTTCATTCCTGGAAACTTGCAATACGCCTGCCCGTATCGGGGAAAAAGCGTTTTACAGCACCAGTTCCCCAGCGTTTTACCAATATTCTTTCAGAAATCGGGATTCCAGCGTTTTTCCGCTGATACAGTTGTTGGAGGACCGTGGCCCGGGAGTATCAGAAGGTTTTCCTCCAAACTGAGAATCTTACTGTTTATCGACTCCAGAAGTAGTTTCCGGGTATAGCTTGTTGAAGAGCTGCCGATTCTACCGGCGGAGAGAACATCCCCGGTGAACAGATAAGGTCCTATTCTGTAAACTCTGCTGTCTGATGAATGACCTTCCACATACAGCACTTCAACTTCAAATCCTGAGAACTGGATTTTTAACCCATCATCAACAACTGTTGTCTGAACTCCGAAAATACTGGAGTTTCCGGCAATAACCTTTACAGCATAAACCTTCATGAGTGTTTTAAGGCCCTTGATATGATTCTCATGGTCGTGGGTAATCAGGACTGTAGTGATGTTTAAATCATTCTTCTCAATCATATCAAGCAGTGAAACGTCGAACCGCCCCGGATCAATCAGAATCGCCTCACCACCATCCGGCGGTCCGATAATATATGTATTGCTGACGCCTATAGCAGGGAAATGACTGAGCAGTTTCAAAGATCAACTCCCTTGAAAATGTATGATTCTTCGGGGTTGGAATTACTGAAATCCACGTCTTTGAGCTTCGCATCGGTGAAGTCAACCCGCTTCAGATTGCAGTCCTGAAAACGGGCTGTATTTAAAGACGCAGCGATGAAGCGGCTGTAAAACAAATCAGACTCATCAAAAACAGTGGAATCACCCTGAATACCGTTAAAGTTGATATTTATCAGATCGGATCCGGAAAAATCACATCCGGAGAAATCACTCCCTGCAGCCATGACACTCATCATGCGGCTTTCTGTAAAATCACACCCGGCTGCATTTACATCATCAATCAGACACATAAGAAACCGGGAACCTTTAAATGATGCCCCTTTCAGATGGGCCGCGGTAAAACGGCAGTAATGGAATTCAAATGTATCAAGATTAACACCTGAGAAATTGAACCCTGAAAAATCACAGTTCTCAAGATGCCTGTCGCCTTTAATCAGTTCCTGAATTGTATCCCGCTCAAAATCCAATGTCCCGGGATGGTGGTTTTTGCAGAATTGCGAACCGGCCCAGGCTGGTACGGAGCAATTTTCTGTACTGCAGATATTAAGATCAAACATGCCTATAAAGATATTCTTCTTCATTGATCATGTATAATCAAGATACTATTATGGTTATATGCCGACTTGTGCTGCCTGCGGTGCCCTTTATGAGACGCCGATTTACAGAAATACGATTTGCACCGAATGCGGAAAAGAGCTGAAGACCTGCAGAAACTGCCGCCACTATGCCCCGGGAGAGGCTCATGACTGTCATGAGCCGGTGAGCGATCCTGTTCTGGATAAGGACAGGGCAAATTTTTGCGACTGGTTTTCAGCTGCCGTTGATGCCGGTGGTGTGAACGATAAGAAAGATGATAACGACAGTGCCAGGCAGGCCTTTGCCAGTCTTTTCGGCGATGATTGATTCTTCCATTGTCTTTATAGATTCCGGTATCGGCGGCCTGCCTTATCTGGATTGGATAAGGCTGCGCCGTCCAGACCTTCCGGTTGCGTATGTGGCTGATTCGGCAAATTTTCCATATGGGGACATGAACTCCGCAGATATCAGATCCGCTGTACTGAAACTTGTCCGAAGTCTGCATCGGCTCGGTACGCCGCGTCTCCTGGTTGTAGCCTGTAATACGGCTTCGGTCACAGCCCTGGACGAAATCAGAGCTGTCGCTTCCTGTCCTGTTGTCGGTACAGTTCCGGCTGTTAAACCTGCTGCCGGTCTATCAGCCGGCGGTGCTATCGGGGTACTGGCAACGACAGGTACTGTTGACTCTCCATATCTTGACAGGCTGGTGTCATCTTTTGCAGGGGGACGAAAAGTGGTGAGAGTCGCCGCTGGTGATATTGTACGGTATGTTGAAGAGCGCTGGCTTGATGAAGGAGATGAGGGTGCCGCAGCGGTAATGGAAAGGGCTGTTGATACATTGAAAGAATCCGGTGTCGGTTCTGTTGTTCTCGGCTGCACACATTTTCTGCATTTGATAAGTCCTATAAAACGAATGATGGGTGCTGATGTTCCCATTGTTGATTCAAGGGATGGTGTCGGACGCCGCATCTTGTCTCTGCTGGGAGAGAGTAGTACTTCTTCCCGGGATTATAAAGCCAAGGGGTATTTTCTGGTTACAAAAAGCGGAGTCCGGGACGGACAATATCATCGCTTTGCCCGGCGACACGGATTGGAATGGGCAGGAGAGCTTCGTTGACCGGAATCATTTATCAGGGAATCAACAACATTTATGTTGTACGAAGTGAAAAAGACGAAAATCATGAATGCCGAATAAAGGGCAAAATACTTAAAAGCGACCGGGATTCCTACAATCCCCTGGCACCTGGCGACAGGGTTGAGTTTGAAATTTCGGATTCCGGTAAAGGACTTATTACATCACGCTTACCAAGAACAAGCCGTTTCGCACGCTGGAATCGCAAAAGGCAATCCTGGCAGGTTGCCGCAGCAAATATCGACTTGCTTCTTGCCGTAATCTCGTCAAAAGCTCCCCCATTCCGGCCCCGTTTCGTTGACCGTGTTCTTATTGCAGCCGCGCAAGGTGGTGCCACCCCCGGAATTATTGTGAATAAAATTGATCTGGGTGTTGAAAATTGGGTCGACAAACGTATTACCGTCTGGGAAAGCCTGGGTATCAGGGTATTAAGATGCTCTGCTGAAACCGGTGAAGGTCTGGAAGACCTGCAGAAGCTGGTTGGTCAGAAGACAGCAGCACTCTTTGGTCCATCGGGGGTGGGTAAATCAACTTTACTCAATCTTTTAATACCCGGACTTGAGCTGGCAACAGGCGGTTTATCCCTGAAATATGACAGAGGGCGGCATGTAACGAATTTCGGCCGCCTTCTTGATGCTCCATGGGGAGGGAAACTTGTTGACACCCCGGGGGTGAGAGAAATCCTGGTCAGGGGTATTACACCCGAAGAGTTACCCCACTGGTTCCCGGAGTTTGAGGAACCTTCTTCCGGATGTTCATTCAGTCCCTGCAGTCACCGCCACGAGAAGGAATGCGGGGTTATCAATGCTGTAGAGGACGGCCGGATACACCCGGACAGATATGAGAATTACCTGAGGATACGGGATGAACTTGAAGATGAACTTCGCTGGTAGAACCTGTATACCGGATTTGCTCTCCCGGTTAGGATAGGCCTATGACTTCAGTTTTTAAAAAAATATTCAGAAATCTTCTGTTAACTTTTCTTGTAGTACCAACTTTATTGCTTGTTTCCTGCCTCGATCTTGATACCGATATACGTTTGAAAAAAGATGGATCGGTTGATACTGTTCTTATTTATAATCTGTCAGCTGAAACGGTTGATTTCGGTAGGGGTTTCGGCTCTGATGAACCCTGGCCCCTGCCTCTGACCGAGAAGGATTTTCAACAGCAGGCCTTACGGGTTCCCGGTGTTGAACTTAAAAGATACACGGTACGGAGCAATTCCGACGGCAGTGAAAATATCCAAATAAAAATCAAAGCAGATTCACTGGAAAGCCTCTCTGAATATCTCAATCTGGATATCACTCTTCAAGGCGGTTCTGAAAGTGGTTCACTACTTTTCAATATTCCCGCCGCGGATGATTATTTAAACGGCGACCCGGATATCCGTGAAGCTCTTGATGCGATAATTGGCGACTCCCTGTTCAGGTTCAGTTTCACTCCGCCGTCAAAACCTGAAAATTCTGAGCCGGGAACAATATCAGGGAAAACAGCCTTTCTGGAAATCCCGTTTTCAGACATTCTTCACAGAAGGGCTCCGCAAACCTGGGTAGTTGACTGGTAAGGCAGTAATACAATGAGACATCCAAAACTCATAAAATGGGAACGGCGGATGAAATCCATGTTCGACGGAATTGATGATATTCTGGAGGATAAGTATGGAGGAAGTTTTTCGCTGCACCCTAATCGTCCCCGGCGTGGAAGGACAGCCAACAGGGAATCGGATGGACTGTTCAATATCGGAGCTGATTTTTCTCCGGGTTATGGAAGTTTTCTGGGACGCGGTTATATCGTTCATATACGAATATCCACACTTGAACATATACCCATGGAAATCCGTGAATCCATCAAGAGGGATGTTGAGATACTTGTCAGGGAAAAACTTCCCGAGACATTTCCCGGTAGAGATCTGAAACTGGAAAGGGATGGAAACCTTCTTAAAATAATAGGAGACTTCAGCCTGGGATCGGTTATCAAGCATTAAATATTTGCAGTTGAAGGAATACTGATACTATAATTATATCGAGGTTTTATATGCCCAAGCGTATTTCATTATTGATTAAAGTGTTCAAGATTGAACTTGAAGAGTCGGAGAATGACATCATGGTCCTGATGGATTATTACTCAGGGTGTTTTGAAAGTCATGAGATTACACCTTATGTCTGTATGGAAAACCTGGCATTGCTCAAGAAGGAAATCTCGTGTGTGAAGGAACTTGAAAAGGATTTGAGCATCTGGGACCCGCCTGATGAGTCCGACCCTCAAAAAGTTCTCCTTGCTTTAAACACGCATCTTAAAGGCCTGGTAGTCAAATATGGCTATCCGGAACTTGTTTCTCTGGTTATAGATCGAATCACTAAAAAGGTATCAAGGTATATTGAATAAGGAAGGTTCATGGACGTTCAACTCAAGGAACTGATCGACAAGATCAAAAATGACGGTGTGAGAAGTGCGGAAGAAAATGCCGCAGGGATTATTGCCGAGGCAAAGGACCAGGCTTCCCTGATTGTCAGGGATGCGCAGAAAGACGCCGACGGATTGCGAAAAACGGCAAAAGCGGATGTTGAAAAAACGGAGCGCAGTGGACGTGAAGCTCTTCGTCAGGCCGGCAGAGATCTTATTCTGTCGGTTAAAGGCGAAATTGAAAATATTTTCGGAAAGGTTCTTGAATTTGAAACGGTCCAAGTTCTGGATGGCAGTCTTTTTTCAGAGCTTGTCAGTGCTGCTGTTAAACAACTTTCCGAGGCCGATCAGGGTGGAATTGAGGTTATGGTGCCCGAAAATAATTTCTCTGATTTGGAAGCAGGACTTGTTTCGAAACTGGGATCTGAAATTTCCTCTGGCCTGGAAATCAAACCATTCAAGGGGCTTGATGCAGGATTTCGAATCTCAAAAAAAGATGGTTCGGCCTTCTATGATTTTTCCGAAAAGGAAATAGCCCTCATGCTCGGAAGGTTATTGAACCCCCGCCTCGCAAAGCTGCTTTCGGAATAGGGGGCGTTTATTGGCTCTCTATTATTATGTTTCTGCTTCACTCCCGATGCTCATCGATTCAGGACAGGATGTTCCGATATCAAGTGATGAACTGCTGGATGTCTGCCGTCGTTTTGTCGCAGATGGAGATTACCGTGATCTTCAGGATTCAACATTGAATCCTGA
>JAUUYD010000064.1 GCA_030590585.1 Spirochaeta sp. | reverse complement strand
TACCCCGGAATCATATCCTGGAAACGATAAAGTTTCCCATATCAATCGAGAATACCTGTATCGGGAACTACAGCTCACCGGAAAATCTTGAATCAATATTTTCTTCTCATCCTCAATTCAAGTTCTGCCTGGATCTTTCACATGCAGCTCTTGTATCAGAACAGGAATCTGGAAAGCTGATATCACTCTTTGGAGATATACTTTCTCATATACACTTAAGCGGTACGGCAGGAAAAAAGGATCACCAATCACTGTCGGGTGCATCCCCACAATTTTATAGTTCACTGGCTCCTGCGCTGAGTCTTAACGTTCCGTTTCTTATCGAAGAGGATATCCATCAGAAGGACATTGAGTTACTCCATCAGGAGTTTCAAACTGCAGAAAAACTTCTGAAAATAAATTGACCTTGATACCTGAAGGTTCCCTGGTTTTTACCTGACAAACCAGCGAATGCCATATCTCCGATTTGTATCTGTATCCTGTAGTGTGTAGGGATTATAGATTCGCTCGACACATGCACCATCAGTCCGTAAAATCACCCAGCCGAAATTCCATCCTTCACTTTCATAAGACAGGGGTATTGCAGGTTTCACCTTAACCAGGGGATGTGTTTCTGCAATAAATACTTTATTGTCGTTATAGTAATATCCCCACCCTGTCTGGATAAATACTTCGTGATCTATCATACGGGAATGAAAGGTATCATACCCTAGGGCTGAGCCCTGGTCCCGGAGTCGCCGCTGGCGACTCCCGTCCGCGGCGTGGCGCGGGGTATGAACCCGTGCCTTCCCGGCTCTCACACGGGAATGAACAAGTTCACTCCACTCGTTCGTTTGGGAATCAGGGTCACCCAAATCTTCAAATAAACCAGTAATACCGGCTTTTATCTCACTGCCCTCATGAAAGGCCTCTATCAAAGTTTCGAGAGACCCGAACACCGGAGATCCGTTTTTATCATGAGAATAAACTTCCTGCCAGTTATCACAAACATGAAACCGAAATCTACCGAAGTCATAGATGAAGTTACTGCTCGGTGCGTTCGTTTCTGTATCCCAGGCCGTATACTCACGATATTTCGGCATTTGAATGTGAGGATCGACGGCTGACGAACCCGGTACTCCCCCGACAGAGATTCCATCCAGGTAAGGTCTGGCTATAGCCTGCCGGCCATCCTGATTGTACAGGAAAAAGGACATGGAAGATCTGGGCCCGAAGCTGTCAGGCAGGCTTACCGGCTGACGCATAGTCATAATCCCCGCAGACCAACTTTTCTCAAAAAGACATGTTTCATGAAATTCAGAAACCTCTGATATCAGATCATCATCGGCAGAGGAAGGGTCAATATGTTCATTATGCCTGAACTCAGTATAGATTCTTAAATCTGAGCCTCTCCCTATCGCATCACAAAGCTCTTTGTTACTTCCTGATATTATTTCACGTTCGCTGTTCAATTCCAGAACATTTTTCCACAATGACATAACTGATCCTTTTAAACTTCTTTGAACTTCGTCCAGCGTATACCGAATATGCCATCTTCTCTGCACCAATGGACTGATAGAAAAAGATTTTCTCCGAGTCTCACCGCTGACGGCAGCCCGAAGGCAAAATCATCAAACGCTTCTATCCCGCTTGTTTTCTCACTTCCAGTGTTTCGATTTGATTGCGCATCCCAAAGTATGGACTCACCATCTATTTCCCACATATCTTTATAAAATCGAGCAAAATATGCTACAACACCCTGATTACCATAACGCCGATTACTCAAAAGTAATAACCGGTCCCCGCCCAGATACAGAGGACTGAGAGTCTGCCCCATGATTCCCAGAGGCTTTGCCGCTGTCCAAGTATAACCATAATCATCAGAGACAGCATAATGATTCTCCAGGTCTTTATAGTCTCCCATGGTTACAGTCCATGCGACAGCAAGAAGTCTTCCCCGGTCCAACTTAATAATTTTCTGCTCAAAAAAACCTTTAACACCTTCCGGGTCAAAAAAAACAGTACTATGTCCCGGCCATGTGTTCCCATTGTCATCAGACCTGAAAACGACAACTCTCTCTCCCAATTTATCGCTCTGTGAAAGAGTTGCGGCAGGAGCCAGCCAGACCTTATTACCAACATCAACAATGGGACTTGAGATCTCATAAGCCGGGGAAAGATCAGCAGGAATAACAACAGGTTTCGACCAGGTTTTCCCGGCATCTGGAGATCGGCAGAACACCGGCTCATTCTTCTCATTTCCGAAAGACCTTGATTCGCCCTTACCCTCAAGATAATCCCTGCTGCCGTAGGCGAGGATAGTGCCATCAGAGCTTTTACTCATACGAAGGCTGTTGATTGAAACAGGATGCTCCACTCTTGGAAGAATTATACCTTCGTAATTCCAGGTTGCTCCCTGATCAGAGGATCTTGACCAGTCAGTCCCCCCCAGGGCATCAGGGCCCTTCCCTTTTGCCGTATACGCACAGAGAATCTCACTATCGCCAAGAACCACCATTGTGGGAAATGCAGCATCATCCCTGCTGACATGCCCGGTATCAATAATTTCAATCTGGTTCATCAGACTTCCTCCTGTTTCTGGCAAGTAAAATACTATTGCAGAATATTTTTGAATTTTCTCTTTCGGTATCGCTGATTAACGGTTATTGTAAATGATGTTATCATTATAACCAATGATGCAGAGGTGTGAAATTGTCAAGAATTATTCTGGAAAGGCTGCATAAGGTTAACAGCAAAAAAGCTGGAAGCAGCACTGCACTTTTTCATCACTTCCCTTCTATGGAAAAACTCTCAAACGGTGAAGTGATACTCTGCTGCAAAGAGCTTAAAAACAGCATGAACGATCCATCAGGGAAGATTCTATGTTTCAGGTCAGGTGACGAAGGGGTGACGTGGGAAGAAGGAATATCACCTGCTTGCCATGATGAGGTCCAATTTCCCGAAAAGGGTTACCTGATGGCCCATATCACAGAGCTTGATCCGGATGAACTTGTAGCTGTTTATTCCATCATCGACACGGATAAAACCAGGCCTCTGTTCAACCCCGAAACGGATGGCATGCAGCCGGCAGCTGTTAGAATCACCAAATCATACGATAATGGTAAATCATGGGAAAAACCCCGGAATATAGATTTTCAAAGTCAGGACATTATAGTTCCAAGTAAGATAATCAAGCTGAACGATGGAACTTGCGGGTTTCCATGTGAAATGCACGACCACTGGGAAGGCGGTTACAAAGAGGGCAGCTGCAGCCGGTTTATCAAGTCATATGACCGGGGAGAGACTTTTACTGAAGGAAAAATTATTGCCGTGGGTGAGGGAATACTATACGGTGATGCCCGTCCGACTTTTACCAATGAAGAGCTTGTTATTTTCTTCTGGACACTGAATCTGGTTGAAATGAAAGATCAGCCTATCCATGTTATATCCTCCACTGACAGTGCGGTATCATGGAGTAAGCCGACTCCAATAAATATTACGACTCAGATTATGTCCCCACTTTACCTGCGGGAGAATCTTATGCTGGCTGTTCATCAGGACAGGTTTTCAGAAAATCCCGGACTGAAGGCCATTCTCAGCTATGATGGCGGCTTGAATTGGGATAAGTCCAGCGAGGTTACTATTTTTGGAGCGCAGAACAAGCCGGATGGTACCAACCCTTTCGCCCAGTTTGATCAGTTTCAATTCGGTTACTCATCATTGATAAAAACTGGTGATAATTCATGTCTGGTTTCGTTCTGGCATGCAGACGGCCAGTCTACGTCTATTTCAGTTACAAAACTATTTGTTGAAGAATAAGGAATAATTATGGATGCTTATACCCGTGTATTAAAAACACTGAACAAAGAAACTCCGGACAGACCGCCGACAGATTACAATGCGACTCAGGAAGTGCATGATAAACTTTTAAAACACTTCGGATTGGAAACTGTAAAAGAGATAAAGGATTATTTTGAGATAGATATGCGCTGGGTGTACCCGAAATTCATAGGCCCTGATAATATTTCAGGTGCTGCCGGGGTGGGCGCCGAAGGTAAAGACTTTCTGGGAATCACATGGAAACCGGTCAAGAATGAATTTGCCACATACAATGAAATTGCGATCAGCCCTCTCGCCGATGCTCAGAGTGTCAAAGATATAGAAGAGTATCCCTGGCCTTCAGCTGACTGGTTTGACTTCTCACACTTGAAAGAAGAAATAAAACGTATCAACGATAAAGAGAGGCACTTCATCTGTTTTTTCGCAGGTGGAGCCTTCGAGACCCCATGGTATATGCGGGGTATGGAGAATTTTCTCACCGATATAATAATTCAACCGGAAATTGCCGAAACCATCAGCAGAAAGGCACAGGAGTTCTATAAAGCCAGAGCATTGAAAGCACTTGAACAAAGTGACGGCCAAATCGATATGATTGGCTCAGGCGGTGATATTGGAACCCAGAGGGGAATGATGATTTCTCCGAAAAGTTGGCGGGAGCACATCAAACCATATACAAAGGAACTTATCCGCTCATTCAAGGATATGGGGTACTTCACCTTTTATCATTCCTGCGGATCAATTATTCCGGTGATAGACGATTTTATAGAAATGGGCTTGGACATTCTCGATCCGATACAGATCAGTGCGGATGGTATGGACCCGGAATATCTGAAAACTAAATATGGCAACCGTTTATCTTTTCACGGAGGAATTGATGAGCAGACGATGCTTCCGGTGCTGCCTCCGGATCAACTTGAACAAAAGATAATCGAACTCATTGACATACTCGGTAAAGATGGCGGGTATATACCATGTGCCGCTCACGCCATACAGCCTGATACATCCATTGAAAATATCTTAACCATGTACCGTACCGTTAATAATTATCGTTTTTAACCCTTCAAGCGGTATACCACCTGGGAAATTCATTTATCAGGATGTCTTTAAAAGAGTTAAAGACCGAATCCGGCGGGTATGAATAGGGAGGTAACAACCTCAGAGGAAACTCCGGCACGTGCAGCTTTTGAAATATTTTATCGTAGGCCCCGTCTATATGACCTGTATCCCCGACGCTGCTCAAAAGTCTACGTGTAAGCTGTCCTAATTCCATCTGCATCTCCAGTAGATTCTCACTATCATTATCAACCCCTGCACGATAGTAATCTCCGGCTGCATCCCAATTACAACTTTCCAATGAAATGAGTAGTCCGCATTCCCCCAGCATGGAGGCATAGGCATATCCGGGGCCGGTAAAAAAGAATCTCAAGGGCAGCTTCAGAGACATCAGATGATCAATATATCGAATAGAATCACCTGGAGTCTTGGCACCTGACAGATTGGGATATGCCTCGGACAGCTCTTTAAACTCATCAGGTTGGAGAATCCGACCGGCTCTCATCATATTGTAAATAATAAATTTTGAGTCTGGAAAAGACGGGAGAATATTTCTAAAAAAATCTGCGGTTTCCTTCATGCTCAGGGTTCCCCAGGAAGGAAGAGATATCTGGAAAGTATCTGCACCAAGATCAATCGCAATTTGTATACGTTTCAGAATCTCTGAAAGAGAAGTTCCGATTACACCAATAATTGGATCGGCGTCGGCCTTTATCATTTCATCAGTAAAAATTGATACAATATTTGTATACTCTTCACGGCTCAGGGCATAACCCTCTCCCGCGGTACCGAAAATATAGATGAGTGGAGTATGTTCAAGAATTGAGCGAATGGACTTTCTGAAAATTTCCTCCTCAAGAATAAATTCTCGATTCCACGGAAGGCAGCATGTGCCCATAATACCGGTTGGAAATCTGAAATCATGATTCATACGTATATCCTCCAATCTATCTGATTCGCCCGTATAAATTTCGAAAAGTTCGATTCATGGCGATTCTCATTTCTCTTGCAGACAACTTTTTATAATCTTCTGTCAGGGTTCTGGAGAAACTGATTAAAAACAATGATCCGATGCCGCAGATACTGAAGAAGATTCTGTATGCTGTCATTGGGTTTGCAAAGGCTTCAACATTTCTGAGCCATTCGAGTAGAGATCCTCCCAAAAAGGCTCCCAGAAACCAACCGACTCCTAAAACAAAAGTTGACGATGCAAAAAATATCGGTCTCTTGTCTTCGTTACTCTGAGAAAATACCATAAATTGCTGTGTCGAATAGATTCCAGATCCGAAAAGGCCTCTTGAGCCTTCCCAGGCGAACAATGCATAAATAATGACGAAGAACATCCCTTTACCAAGAAGAGCAAGAACTCCGACTGTTATACCGAGCATGGCAATTTTATAGATATTTTTCCCTCCAACATGATCGGCTAATTTCCCCCAATAGGGTAAAGCCAGTATTGAGAGTAGAGCCACACCGGCACTGATTGAGGAAATTACAGTCATTGATATACCCTGGACATTGAGTAGGTACGGATTAATGAAGGCCGTAATCATCGAAGTCAGAATACTGAAGCTGCCAACTGCCAAGAGCAGGTTTCGAAACCCTTTTTCCCGGAATGGAAGTAGAATATCCCGGAACTGCAATCCAGAGTATTTATAGATATGCGAACGAGGCAGTTTCATTATAATTGAGCTGGCAATAAGCTCAAATAAAGCCGTAGAGAACATGATGAAAAACATTGCTCTGTAGAACTCACCATCACTTCCACCGGAATGCCGGTCAAGTAACCAGCTTAGCGGGATTGCAATCAGAAAGCCCGGAAGTGTCCAAACAAGTGTAATTCGGGAAAGATGTATCCCAAGTACTTTTTGCGGCACATTTGACCGGACAAGCAGCTGAATACTGTTATTGGCAATGATGGGAAATATATGGACAGTAATCAGAATGACAGTAACGGCTGTTACAAGAGTTGATTTATTACTGATCATACCAGGCAGTAAAAGAAAAAGAAGGGGTAGAAAAACCCGGATTAAATATCCTATCGCGACAATCTCCCTATCTCTGTTGAATCTTCCGATAAAAGGTGAGACCAACAGATTAATTCCCATTGGAAGTAAATACGCAAAACCTTTGACAGCACCGAATTGCTGCATATTCAGTCCCATTCTCAAGAATATACGATCCAGAAATAAAAAGTTTGCGACAACACAAATAGCAATCGTATTAAAGAAATGAAATGCGTAAATCTTTTTGAGATTAGGTTCTAACTCAGCCATTTTCTCTTCTTCCGGATAATCCAGATATGATCATACAGAAACCACCCATCTATGTAGACGATTTTACTTTTAATTCGTATACCATAAAGTGCAATACTGTCTACATACTTAAGAAGAATATTTGCTTATTACTCTCTTATATTTCGATTATCAAATCCTTGAGGGCTCTTTTCGGAACATGATGAACACCATTCCCGTCTCTGTAATAGCGGGAATCTCCATCCTCTCCGACTTCCTCCAGTACCACTTGCTCCTTCGGCTTACCCAAAGCCAGGACATACAGAATCTCGAACTGTTCCGGTATACTCAGCAGATCAGCCAAACGCTCCCTTTTGACAGACCCGAATATGCAGCCCCCGAACCCCATTTCCACCGCTCCCAGCAGCATGGTCTGCATGACGATTCCAGGATCCGCCGACCATCCCCTGGCAATAGTTGTATCACCAAGAACGATGATGTAAGCCGACGGCCTCTCACCCTCTTCCGGTCCCGGCCAATCCGTGAGAAAACCGGCCCAGGAAAGAGTACTGAAGATATTCGAGTTCATCTCCGAACTGTTGGAGAGGAGGTATTTCAACGGCTGCTTGTTGGATGTCGAAGGAGTTATTCTTGCCAGGTTAATCAGCATTTGAAGAGCCTCATCCGGTACCGGCTCGCTCTGATAAAATCTTCGGTAAGACCTGTTTTTTTCAACCAGTTCCTGTAATTCCATAGTCACCTCACACAATAATTAAGAGTATTATACACAACAGGAACAAAAACCCGGTGTGTTGATACAAAGATTCGCCGACACTGAACTCTGGAGCCAATACAATGAAAATCCTGTTCATCAACAGTCACACCGGCAGCAGCACCCTCCCCCTGGCATCAGCCTGCCTGGCCGCCATGCTGGAATATCGATTCGGCAGTCAGGTTAGCTGCCCGATACTCGAACCGCCGCCGGGTTTCTCCATTCCCGCCGCAGCCAAAGAAATTATCTCCATAAAACCGGACCTGATTGCTCTGACCTTATATTCATGGAGCCGTGCTGACCTCCTGTCGCTCTCAGACGCAATCCTTGATGCTTTCGGCAAAGAACACCCCCCTATAATCGCAGGTGGTCCGGAAGTAACAGCCGATCCTTTATCAATTCAAAATCATTCTTCTGTGGATCTCGCAGTCTCAGGAGAAGGGGAAGAGGCAATCGCCGCGATAGTGGAGAAACTCCTGCCCCTTAATCCTCTGGCCCGGCTGGAAGGCATTGCAGGATTCCCATCACCCTATGCCAAACCTCCGGTTGAGAACCTCGATGCCCTGCCCTCACCCTGGGACGCGAAAGCCCTTGAAGGCCGCAGCTACGAGGATACCGTCTGGGAACTCACCCGGGGCTGCCCTTTCAACTGTCATTTCTGCTTTGAATCCAAAGGCAGCGATCGGGTGAGGCACAAATCCCTTACCCGGGCCGGGGAAGAGCTCAAACAGCTGAAGGAACGGGGTACCGGAAATGTCTTTCTCCTGGACCCTACCTTCAATGCCTCTTCCGAACGGGCAAAGAAATTATTAAGACTTTTTATTTCCAAGGCACCGGAACTCCGATTCCACATGGAAGTACGTACCGAGTTCCTGGATGAGGAACAGGCAGAGCTTTACGCCGAACTGGGATGTACCCTGCAGATCGGACTGCAGACAGCCCATCCTGAAGTCGCAAAAAATATCGGCAGACCTTTCTCTCCGGAAAAGTTTAAGGAAAGACTTCTACCCCTGCATGAGAACGCGGTGCCATACGGGCTGGATCTGATATACGGGCTTCCCGGTGACAGCCTGGAAGGCTTCAGGGAGAGTCTTGATTTCGCCCTCTCATGTG
>JAUUYD010000342.1 GCA_030590585.1 Spirochaeta sp. | reverse complement strand
GGAACAACAGCCGAGGCTGGTTTCAACGCCCTGAAAATAATCAAGACTCTCTATCGTTCCCACAAAGAGAAAAGAACCATAACGGTTGAATGAAAAGTACCACAATCTCCGATATTGCCAGGATAGCAGGAGTTTCAAAGAGTACCGTTTCCCGTGTCTTAACGGGAAATTCCTTCGTTGAGGATACAAAGAAGGAGAAGATTCTCAAGGCCATTGATGATACTTCCTATGTACCCAAGCTTGCAGCCCAGAGCCTGCGGGGAAGAAGTACGAGAACCATCGGCGTCATTCTGAATCTGGATCCTGATTATCATTTTTCCGATTTTGTCTCGATGGAAACCCTTCGTGGAATCAGTTCCTCGGCGCAGAAGCTCGGTTACAGAGTTTCTGTCATTATTGAGCCATGTAACGATGCTATTCCTAAAATCATCATGGATCGAAGTGTTGACGGTATCATTGTTATGGGCTTGAAGGAGAAGGAAGAAGCTCTTTTATCGCTGGCGGAAGCTGGAGAATCTGAAATCCCAATCGTTCTGCTGAATTACTCTGAAGAGTATAAAACTTTTCCTTCTGTTTCTTTTGATAATAATGAGAACTCCTATAACTTTGCTCAGTATGTTATCTCAATGGGTCATAGCAGAATCGGGTTGATTGACAGCTCAAAAGATGTCCTTGCGGTATACAACAGAAAAATGGGGATTCTTCGGGCGCTAAAGGATTCCGGAATTGAATATAAACCGGAATGGCATTTTGAATATTTAAATATCAATACAATGGAAGCAGGGAAACAGCTAGCCTCAAGCTTCATGAAGCTTGAGAAAAGGCCCTCTGTCGTTATTGCTTCAGAAGACGATATTGCTTTGGCTTTTATTGCCGGAATCACATCTGCCGGTCTCAGGGTTCCGGAGGATATCAGTGTTGTCGGTGTTGATAACATCCCGATGTCACAGTATTCGAACCCTCCACTGACAACCGAAAAAGTAGAAGGTTACCGTAGAGGGATTATGGCATTTAAAATGCTGAAGACTTTACTTGATGGTGAAGAATTGAAAGAGAAACATATGAAGATCCGTTCGGTAATAATTGAACGGGATTCACTGAAAAAAATAAACAGGAGAAAATATGGATAAAAAAATTGATCTGACAATAGTCGGCGGGGGCATGATAACCAACGATCTGATACTCCCATCGATTTACCATCTGCAGAGAAACGGAATCGTAGGTGATATTAATATCTGTGCTCTGAATAATCCCCCTTTGAAAGATCTTCGGGACAATGCAGAAATTAAAGAAGCCTTCCCCGGGCAAACCTTTACTCCGCATCCCGGGTTTGATGCAAATCCGGATGATAATTTCCCGGATTTGTTCAAGGAGGTTCTCTCCGGGATGAAACCCCGGCAGGGTGTGGTTGTGGCTATGCCCGATCAGCTGCATTACATGGTGATTATGGAAGCATTAAAAGCCGATCAGCATGTTCTTTCAGTGAAGCCTCTGGTGCTCAATTACGAACAGGCGGAAGAAATCAGGGAATTCGCTTTTTCCAAAGGTCTTTTTGTCGG
This sequence comes from Spirochaeta sp., assembly GCA_030590585.1. The sequence continues at coordinate 2,340 of JAUUYD010000342.1, read as the reverse complement.
AGTGGAATATCATAAGCGTTTTGACCGCCGGTCCCTTGAAGCTCGAAAACGCTACAGGGATGGTCAATTCGGGGAATTCAAAATGGGGGATGCCAAGTTGATAGAGCCTTATCTCTATAGACACTCGAATTTCCAGAACTGGTTCACGGCAGATAAAACCGATCCGTTCACTTATATCGGCTGCCACTATGTTGATCTGGTTTATTTTATTACCGGACTCAAGCCTGTTGAAATTTCAGTAGCCGGTATCAAGGATAAATTTCCCAATGGAAATGAAGGTTATATGTGGGCAAACGGCCAGGTTCGTTTCGAGAACGGCGCGTTGATGTCCATTTCTACCGGGCTGGGTTATCCCGATGATGGTGCCGGCAGTAACGATCAGGGAATGGTGATGTACTGCGAGGGTAAAGACAAGGGTGGGTTAATTAAGCACAACGATCAATTTCGAGGTGTTTCCCACAGTTATATTGACGCTATCGGCGTAGCCGGGAGTCATTTTAATTTCATCAATCCGGATTTTTACCGCCTGATACCCTGGGAAGGAGAAGGCTATAAACCGGTTGGTTATGGATATGATTCAGTTGCCGCCAACATCAGTGCCATGGCCAAAATTGAAAATCTTGGTAATGCTGCAAACCTTGCTGTGCGTCAGGGCGAAATAGCAAGTATCGACGAGAAAGGTATTATTGCAACCCCTGCCAACAGTTCAATCAACGAATTGGTGGTTGAAGCAACACGTAAGTCAATTCAGAACGACGGCTTGGCTGTAAAGATAATTTACGGCGAAAATCCGCATATAAAATTAAAATAGGATTAGGAGAAAAGAAATGGCCAGTTACAATTTAACCCCGGTTGAAGTACCCGTTATCGAGACAAAGTATCGGAGAATAGCAACGAAACTTCCCGTCCCGGAATCCCTGCCGGTTTTTGAGAAACTCAGCCGGTCCGAACCTCAAAGCATGATGGGACAGCCCCCCATCGTATGGGACAAAGCGGAAGGTTTTCTTATTGAAGACAAATGGGGTAACCGGTGGATAGACTGGTCGTCAGGAGTCCTGATTACCAATGCCGGTCATGGACGGAAAGAAATCCTGGATGCTTTGAAAGCTGCAATCGACAAACCACTCATTTCCAGCTATGTGTTTGTTCATGAGAAGAGGGGTGAGTTGACGGAGATGCTTCAGGCTCTTGCACCCGATCCCGACGATTATGAGGTTTTTCTTTTAAGTACCGGCAGTGAAGCTGTGGAAAATGCCATCAAGCTGGCCCGAACTTACGCTCTGGAAAAACACGGAAAGAACAAGCGTTATATTGTGTCTTTTAAAAACTCCTTTCATGGCCGGACACTGGGCTCTCAGCTGGCAGGTGGAATGGATAAGCTGAAAACCTGGATTGTGGGCGAGGGTGATACCTTTATTCAGGTGCCCTTTCCCGATGGTTACAAGAATGAAGATACGAGTTTTGATCTGTTCCTGAGCAGCCTGGATAAGCTCGGTATAAGCGGTGATCAGATTGCAGGTATCATTACCGAATCCTACCAGGGTGTGGGACCTGATTTCCTGCCTGTGGAGTACGCTCAAAAGATGCAGGACTTCTGTAAAACCCATGACATCATCTCAATTTATGACGAAGTACAGGCTGGTTTCGGCCGTACAGGAAAAATGTTTACATTCGAGCATTACGGCGTCAAGCCCGATCTCATCGTCTGTGGTAAAGGGATTACGTCCTCTCTGCCCCTTTCTGCTGTAATCGGGAGGAAAAAGGTAATGGGGCTCTATGCTCCGGGTTCCATGACTTCTACCCACTCGGCCAGCCCTTTACCGGTGGTTGCCGCCGTGGAGAATCTGAAAATTATCGAAAAAGAAAACCTTGTAGAAAACAGCCGTGTACTGGGAAATGTACTTCAACAGGGTCTTGAGAAAATTGTCAGTAAATATCCTGAGAGACTCGGATGCCTCCATGCTAAAGGGCTTGTCGCCGGAATCCAGGTGGTAAAATCGGGAACAAAAGACCCCGACGCCCAGACTGCCCAGCAGATTAATGAAAAGTGTTTTCACAAAGGGCTTCTTATGTTTGCCCCTGTCGGGATTGCCGGAGAATGTATTAAAATAGCTCCTCCTCTGATGATTTCTGAAGATGCACTGAATGAAGGGTTGGAAGTTCTAGGGGAAGCCTGTGATGAGATTCTGGGAAACTGATAATGTTCAGTGTTGAAGGTAAATCCGTCGTTATAACTGGCGGCGGTGGCGTACTGGGCAGGGCCATGGCAAAATCACTTGTATCCGGTGGGGCAAAGGTCGCGTTACTCGGCCGGACACAAAAAGTACTTGATGAAGCGGT
>JAUUYD010000252.1 GCA_030590585.1 Spirochaeta sp. | reverse complement strand
TCTGGCCGGCGGCGGTTTTCTAATCTGGATGGCCATGGGTATGTTTCGTTCATTGCCGAACTTGACATTTACTGACGATTCTATTGAGATCAGCGGAAAGCCGCTGCTTCTTACCGGTATTCTCATGAGCCTGGCCAATCCATACTGGATTATCTGGTGGGCTACCATAGGATTAGGGTATGTATTGAGTTCGGCCAGGCTGGGTTTCACCGGCATTCTGACTTTTTTCATCGGACATATTCTTGCCGACCTCTTGTGGTATACATTTGTTTCACTGGCAATTCACAAGGGACGGAACATCCTTCCCGATCGTGTTTACAAGGGACTGATTACCGTCTGTGCCGTATTTCTATTGGGGTATGCCGGTTATCTGCTCTATGGCGGTATCACTCGAATCGTCTGAACTTGACTTTACCCTGCACCTGTCTAATAGTTAACACCTGTCCACTATGAGAATTAGCTATATGATGAAAGAACACGGTGAAACCACTGTTACAGTTGAAGGTATTGTTATCCGCAATAAACCACGTTACGGATCAAATAGTGAAGGGATTTCACATAATTGGAAACTGGTTTTGGATGCCGCATCCGGATTAGAAAGTTGGATTCTCTGGGCCGATGCCGACAGCAGTTTTGCCATGACCCCGGATTCTCTGGAAATGATTATCAATAGAATGAAACATCTTAAAGCACTTGGCTGTATTGGTGTGGCTTTCACAATATCAAACCCGATAATTGCTTTTTATACAAAGAAAATTGAATCTGAAATCGAGATTCCTTTTCTGGCTTCCCAATCCATAGACGAGATTGAAACTTTTATCCAAAAACTGACAGTTACCGATTGACGCTTTCAGAAAACTCCTGTGCCACCTTTCCCGCATCCGGATTGTAAAGCTGTGATTCAGGATGGGAAAGATAAGGCTGTATTGCGTTTTTTGTCTCCACAGGTAGATTTTCCCATAATTCAAACCGCTCCTGTGAATCAGCTTTCATCAGCCGGGCACTGAGCACTCTCAGTAAAGCATCGACAAAACCAGCCACCTTCATGGGTTTACCGATTCGTGTACTTTTCTGAAAATCATTATTAACGGCAACGATAAGAATATCTCTTATCAAGGCGTTCCAGGATTCGGTGGTTACTTTGGATTCCTTTTCGGCAAGAATAGCTTTGATTCGATCCGAATACTCAGGCATTACATACGGAGTCATCTGTTCCGGGTTGTACGTACCGCCTCTGATTATTTCAGATTCATAGCGGAATCTGTCTGAAAGATTCCTGAGCCATTCAAAGTACGAAGCGGTAACACCTCCGGAGTTGGCAAGAAAGTCATAGATTACCGTAACTCCGCGCTGATACAGATTTTTCTCGGCTTTCGGAGTGATGGGGCCGTTACTGCCGCAGGCGATAATCGCTGCGTCAATATTACTAACGTTTGCGATGGTAACGGCATTCTCGAGAGCTGCCAGAACCAGAATGTCGCATTGCCGGGTTAAGATTCCAGCCCCCTCTGATGCTCCCGGTATTGTTTCATCCACGCCATTCTCAGAACCTACCACCGAACCGGTTGTTTTGGCCCGTTCCAGAATCTCATTGACATCAAGACTCTCACCGAGAATGGCACCATCCCGGTCGGCAACAGCGATGATTTTCACACCATATGGGGTCAACTCCTCTATAAGGGAACTTCCGACTTTACCACTCCCCTGAACGATAACCCTCTTAGCTTCCAGCAGTTTTCCAAAAACACCTGAAATCTGTATCCAGTCATCCGGGAGTACACCCCCTTCCGAGAGTTCTGTCAGAGCCCTGATTCTCGCCGATTCATCCGGGGTCAGCTCCCGAACAACTTCCCAGCGACCGGCTATGTATTCATTGGCGACGGCAGCGAGGATGGTAATACATAACCCACGGCCTGTGGCTCCGGTTCTGGCATCGATACCCATCTTCGGTTTACCGGTGATATGGGCTGCGGCGACAAGCTCAAGGTATTTTTCGCTGGAGGTGAGTTCCTCCATTAACACCGGATCGTGAACATCTATATCGAAACTCTCGGATAGAAGATGCCTTGCTTCCTTCAGGGAAATAACCTTATGTCCCAGAACCGCGCCGGATTTTTTTACACCATAGGCAATCAGGGCCAGGTCGTGGAGAGCTGATTTGAAGCCTTCGAACATCTGACCGATTTCACTGGCACCGCAGCCGACATCTCCTGCGGGAACATCCCTGGCAGGACCTGTTACCAGAAAAAGGGAACGGCCGAAACTTGAGAGAGTATCGAAGAGGTCAATCTTATCAGACGCAAAATCGCCGGGATCAATCCTCAAGCCCCCTTTTCCACCGCCGAACAAAATACCGGTTCTGGCACATTTCCAGGTCATCAGAAAAGACAGACCGCTCACCTCGGCAAAATCAACAATCAGGGCATTCCTGATTCCGCCTTTACATGGCCCTCTGACAGTACTGTGCTTGAAACGGAAGCCCTCGGCATTTCGCAAAATGCCGTTACTCACCGTTTTCACCCAGAACTCATCGAATCGCTCGAATGAAATCAGATCCGCAAGGATACGGCTGTTGTCCTCAAACCCCAGAGTTTCGGCGGCATCGAAAAAACCGCTCAAAGCGTTCAGCAGAAGATTTGATGCAAGTTCATCGCCAGGAAGGTTTGTATCCGAATTATCCGAGGCCATTTTTTTCAAGGACGACATAAAGACGTCAATTTCCGATTGGGCGGTATCCGGTGCACTGATGCCCCGGATTATTCTTTCCCACTCAGAATCCTTATGGACATCCCCGGAGTCATCGGACTGGAACGCGGAGAATTGAGCTTCCAGAGTCTTTTTGAATCCTGCTGTTGATGTTCGAGGATCAAAATATACCGACAGGATACCAACCGAAGAACCTGATGATTCATTCATAAACAGATCCCAGAATGTTCGGATCAGATTCACGTTCATTCCGCTGATAATACCCAAAACTTTCAGGGGAAAATCAGATGCGGGATTCGGGTAGGATATCGATATTCGGGTTTCACCTATCCCGGCCTCATTCTCAACTACCTGGTCTTCCCGGTACTGAGGCTGATTTTCATTTAAACTGACCTCGAACATGTCCAGATGGCGTTGGATTCTTCCCGTTGTGTATTCACTGTTTGCTTCTTCATTAAGATAATTAGGAGGAAGACTCGCCAGGAAATCTGATGTTCGGCGGTAATGAAAATTGCTGCCTCTATGTTCTACTTCGCTGATGAGGGAATTCTTCTTTTCCTGAATATCATCAGTCACGGGAAAAGGAGTTCTTCCCTGCTTTTCAAGGGTAACTATACGTCGGCCGGATCCAATCTTGACCGAGTCAAAAGAGATGAGGTCTATGGTTTTATTCTCTTCCAATATTCTGCAGAGTTTACCGGGAACATCACGGCCGATATTGATAAAATATGTTATTTCCTTACCGTCTTCACTGGTGATGGTTAAGTGATCCATGTCTGCGTTAAGTATTTGACTTGAAACATAGATGAGCTGGGAAATCTCCTCGGCACTCTTGCTGAAAAGGAACCAGGGAGGAAGCTGCCCTTTGGTAAAAGAGTTCCTTGTTATCTTTTCTACGGTGTTGATATCCACTCCGTATGAGGTTTCCAGAAGTTCCCGAACTTCGAACTGTTTGTCCTTGATATACATGCTAATCCTCCATAACCCGATCTGCTCATTCAACTCTCATGTATAGTACTCCGGGAAGTCATATGAGGCCAACTGATAATTGGCGAATCCCGGTTGGGATTTCACGATTCAGGCAGATCTGATATTGCATATTGGAACGGTGTTCAACTTTTTCAAACTTGAGAAGACAGGGGCCGAAAGGCTGATTATTCCACGAAAAGTTTGGCCAATCCCAAGTCCTGCAAATTTGCCAGAATCCGCCTGTCAAATGATAGAACCATCAATTCCGGATAAAGCTTCTTATACTCCAGAGCCGTGGCCAGGTGTATGGCATCAAGGCTTCGTACCGGCTCTACTGGAAAGCCCTCGGAAGCCCGGTCGACAACAAACAGATCCATACTCATTCGGAACCACCCAATCTGGTGTTCCATGAAAGTTTTTAAAAGGTGGTTATACTGATCCGCCGTAATGAGCTCTTCTTGTTCTGCCCTCAGTAAAGCCCTGCAGGTTTCCACCCTCAGCAATTCAGAACTTACAATCAAATCGGCCTGATTCATTTTTGAAATAACCTCTCCTGCAGTTGTTTCATTAAACAACCATGCAAGAAGAGCTGAAGTTTCAAGGTATAGAACCTTCAATTCCCCTCTCCCCTTTCAAAATCAAGCAGTTCTTGAGCAGTACCGGCAGCCACATGAATCGGTGTTATTTTCAGTGGCCTCGGTAACTTTGCCGGGAGAAAAAGCTTATTTGAGTCAATCCATTCCTGCTTAAGTGCATCCCTCTTTATCTGTCTGTATTCCGTACCGGGTGTCCTGATTTCAGCTACTACATTCCCATGATCGGTAACCATGATTACAGAACCTTTCTTTACTTCCCGCAGATAAAAACTCAGCTCATTTTTAAGTTTTTTGATACCGACACTTTTATACTGTTCCACAATTCAAGAGTAGCTACCGGTAGCTACTTTGTCAAGAACTGGGAATACAAATTACCTCATTTTTCATGCATACCCCCTACCCCACCGTTTCCGATACCCGCTGGGACTCAATCCCATGGCCTTACGGAACTGCCGGGCAAAGTAGTTTGCATCATC